>DAOPQX010000260.1:0-5138 GCA_035348395.1 Vicinamibacterales bacterium
TGGCCGTGCAGCCAGGTGAAGCGCTGAGGTACGAGTAGCGCAGGGCTAAAGCCCTGCGCTACACGACCTCCGTCTCTACCGCGGCCCGCCGCGCGCGCGGCAGCTCGATGCCGAGCGTCTTGATCTTGTAGTTGATGACGCGCGGGCTGATCGCCAGCAGCTCCGCGGCGTCCTTCTGCACCCAGTTCGACATCTTCAGCGCCTCGACCAGGGCGCGCCGCTCGATCTCCTCGAGCGCAATCCCCGAGGGCGGGATGCGCACGACCTGCACCCCCTCGGCGTCGCCCACCGGCGCCACCGCCTCGCCGAGGCGCAGGTCCTCGGCCATGATCTGCGTTCCCTCGGTCAGCAGCACCGCCCGCTCGATCGCGTTCTCCAGCTCGCGGATGTTCCCGGGCCAGTTGTAGCGCATGAGCAGCTTGAGGGCATCGACGTGGATCCCCTCCATCTTCTTCTTCAGCTCGGCCGAGAAGCGCCGGATGAAGAACTCGGCGAGGGCGGCGATGTCGTCCTTCCGCTCGCGGAGCGGCGGCATGTCGATCGAGACGACGTTCAGCCGGTAGTAGAGGTCTTCGCGGAAGTGGCCGGTCGCCACCATCGACGCCAGGTTCCTGTTGGTGGCGGCGATCAGCCGCACGTCGACCTTCAGCGTGCGGGTGCCCCCCAGCCGCTCGAACTCGTGCTCCTGGAGCACGCGCAGGATCTTCGCCTGCGTGCTCGGGCTCATGTCGCCCACCTCGTCCAGGAACATCGTTCCGCCGTCGGCCTGTTCGAACCGCCCGACGCGCTGCTTGTCGGCGCCGGTGAACGCCCCCTTCTCGTGGCCGAACAGCTCCGACTCGAGGAGGTTCTCCTGCAGCGCCGCGCAGTTCACCCGCACGAAGTTGCGCGAGGCGCGCAGCGAGTTGTGGTGGATGGCCCCGGCGATCAGCTCCTTGCCGGTGCCCGTCTCGCCGCGGATCAGGACGGTCGTGTTGCTCTTGGCCACCTTGCGGACGACGCCGAGCACGCGCGCCAGGGCGCCGCTGCTGCCGACGATCCGGTCGAACTCGTAGATGTCGTTCTGGGTGTGCCGGAGGTAGTCGAGCTCGTTCCGCATCCGGCGCAGCTCGAGCGCCTTCTCGATCTTCACCTCCATCTCTTCGATCTCGAACGGCTTCTGCACGTAGTCGAAGGCGCCGCTCTTCATCGCCTCGACCGCCGTGTTCACCGAGCCGAACGCGGTCATCAGGATGACGGAGGTCGAGGGGTGCAGCGACTTGGTGGTGCGCAGCACGTCGAGGCCGTCGCTGCCCCCCATCTTCAGGTCGCTCAGCACCACGTCGAAGTAGCTCTCGTGCAGCCGCTCGATCGCGGCGTTCCCGTTGGGCGCCTCGTCCACCTCGTGGCCCGCCTCGGTCAGCGCGCGCGCGAGCCCGCGGCGGAGCGCGTCGTGGTCGTCGGCAATCAGGATGCGGCCCATCTTCTCTCTTCCTGTCAAAACGGCGCTCGTGTACGGCCGGCACCCGCCTTCGCCTCGCGCGGCGAGGCAGGCCTACCGCAGCCAGCCCTCGCCGGCCTCCATCGGCAGCGTGACGCGAAAGTGCGTCCCCTGGCCTGCCGCAGAGGTGAAGTCGATGTGCCCGTTGTGGGCGTCCACGATCTTCCGGACGATCGCCAGGCCGAGGCCCGAGCCCTGCGGCTTGGTGGTGAAGAACGGGTTGAACACGCGGTCGAGGATCTCGGGGCTCACCCCCGGGCCGCTGTCGGCCACGTCCACGACCACGGTCGGGGGGCCCGGCCGCCGGGGCTCGGCGCCGGGCTCGACGTAGCCCTCGCCCTGGACCGCCGCGATCGCGATGGTCCCGGTGCCGTTCAGCGCCTCGAGCGCGTTGATGATCAGGTTGCTGAAGACCTGCACCAGCTGGTGGTGGTCGGCCTGGATCAGCGGCAGCTGCTCCTGCACGTTCAGCGTGACGTTCACCCCGCCGCGGCTCACCTTGCGCTCGGCCGTGGTCACCGCGTCGTGCAGCACCTGGGGGATCGACGTCCGCTCCACCTGCAGGCGGATCGGCCGGACGAAGTCGAGCACCTCGAGCACGATCGCGTTGGCCACCTTCGCCTCGGCGATGATGTCGTTGATCAGCCCCTGGGCCTCAGGCGAGTCGGGAATGCGGCGGCGCAGCAGCCCGGCCATCACCTCGATCCCCGCCAGCGGGTTCTTCACCTCGTGGGCGATGGCGGCCGCCATCTCGCCGAGCGCGGCGAGGCGGTCGCGCAGGCGCTCGCGCTCCTCGAGCTGCTCGACCAGCGTCAGGTCCTTGAAGAACAGCGACGCCCCCACCACGTCGCCCGCGTCGTCGAGGACGTGCGACAGCGTGTAGCCGATCACCTTGCCCGACGTCCTCAGCTTCAGCTCGGCGCGGTTCGGCAGGTTCTGCAGCTCGAAGGCCGCCCCCAGGATCCGGATGACGTCGGGTTGGTCCTGCAGGACGTCCGTGTACGGGGCGCCGATGTCGTCGGGCGTCGGGTCGATGTTGAAGACCCGGTAAGCGACCTCGTTCATCGCCACCACGCGGCCGTCCCGCGCGATCGCGAGGACGCCGTTCCGCATGCTCCCGACCAGCTGGCGGAAGAAGCGGTCGCCGACGGGGGGGAGCGACGGCTGCCCCGGGGTAGCGGGGTGCGCGCCCGAGCGCGGCTTGGGCGGCGCCGGCGTCGGCTGTGGGTCAGTCATGACGTGGACGGGGGAGCCGAAGAACCGATGCGATTTCAATAGTGTAACCATCCTGGGCCCATGTGCCAAGCGAAGGCCGCGCGCACCGCAGCCCATGAATGGGCCGCAAACGGCATGCCTGAGCCTCAGCCAGGGGATGTTGGGGGAAACTGGCAGGAAATCGAGCGTCGAGGCACGCGCCGGCGGCTCTCCTCGATACGATTTTGTAATTCAACCCTCAAGGCAGGGCTGGTGCGGCCGGACCGAACCGCGCGACCCGTCAGGACTGTAAGTCCTGCTCGGCGCGCTCGAGGGAGTGTTGGAGCTCTTCCCACTTGTGCATCAGGTCTCCGACCTCCCACATCAGGGCCTGGTGCCGATCGACGACGGGCTGAACGGCCTCGCGGTTGTCGTAGAACCCGTCGCTCGCCATCTGGGCCTCGAGCGCCTTGATCTCGGCCTCGCGCGCGGCGATGGTCTCCTCCAGCTCGGTGACCCGGGTTCGGAGCGCCTTCTGGTGACGCTCGCGGCGGCGCGCCTCGCTCAACGCCTGTCTCCGGCGCGCCTCGCGCTCGGCGCTCGACGGCTCGCCGCGTCCGTCAGACTTTGCCGTCGCGGCCGTCGCGGCCGCCCCCGGCGCGACGGCGGCGATCGCCTCGACGCCTGGCTTGCCGGGCCGCGGCGGCGATGGCTGGTTGGCCGGCGCGGGACCCTTCCGCTGTCCCTTGCTCCAGAGGAACTCGTCGTAGCGTCCCGGGTAGCTGTGGGCCTCGCCTCCGCCGATCTCGACGACCCGGTTGGCCAGCTTCTCGACGAAGTAGCGGTCGTGCGAGACGAAGATGAGCGTGCCGCCGTAGTCCTCGAGCGCCTCGAGCAAAACGTCCTTCGAGTCGAGGTCGAGGTGGTTGGTCGGCTCGTCCAGCAGCAGGGTGTTCGAGGGGCGCAGCAGCATGCGGGCGACGGCCAGCCGGGTGCGCTCGCCGCCCGAGAGCACCTCCACCTTCTTGTACACGTCGTCGCCGGAGAAGAGGAAGCCGCCAAGGATGTTGCGGATGGCGGGCACCATGTGCACCGGCGAGCCCGACTGCAGCGTTTCGTACACCGTCAGGGCGGGGTCGAGGCGCACGGCCTCGTCCTGGGCGAAGTACTGCATCACGACCTGGTGGCCCTCGCGGCGGGCGCCCGAGTCGGGCCGCTCGACGCCGGCGAGCATTCGCATCAGGGTCGACTTGCCGCTTCCGTTGGGGCCGACGAGCGCGATCCGGTCGCCGCGCTCCACGTGCAGGTTGGCGCGTTCGAAGACGACGGTGGGGCCGTACGCCTTCCGGATCCGCTCGAGCTCGAGCACCGTGCGGCCGCTCTTCACCGAGGAGGGGAAGCTGAAGTGCACGCGCTTGCGCTCGGGCGGCACCTCGATCGGGACGACCTTCTCGAGCATCTTCACCCGGCTCTGCACCTGGGCCGCCTTGGTGGCCTTGTAGCGGAACCGGCTGATGAACATCTTGATCCGCTCGATCTCCTCGTCCTGCTGCTTCTTTGCCTCGCGCACCCGCTCGAGGCGCGCCTGGCTCTCCGCGAGGTACCGGGTGTAGTTGCCCGGGTAGTCGTTGAGCTGCCGCAGGTAGACCTCGGCCACCCGGTTGATCACCGTGTCGAGGAAGTAGCGGTCGTGCGACACGAGGATGACGGCGTGCGGGTAGTCGTGGAGGTACTCCTCGAGCCAGTTGCGGGCCTCGAGGTCGAGGTGGTTGGTCGGCTCGTCGAGCAGCAGCAGGTTCGGCCGGGCGAGCAGCAGCTTGCCGAGCGCGAGCCGCATCTGCCAGCCGCCCGAGAAGGTCTCGGTGGGGCGGTCGAGGTCGGCATGGCTGAAGCCGAGGCCCTGCAGGACGGTGCCGACCTTCAGGTCCATGTTGTAGCCGTCGTGCAGGCGGAAGCGGTCCTGGAGGTCGCTGTAGCGGACGAGCATCTGCTCGTGATCGGCGTCGGAAACGTCGGGGTGGCCGAGCCGCTCCTCGAGGGCCTCCATCTCGGCGCGGACCTCGAGCAGGGGGCCGAAGGCGAGCATCGCCTCCTCGCGGACCGTGCGCCCCTGGTGGGCGATGCCGTCCTGGGGGAGGTAGCCGACGGTGAGGTCGGCCGGTTTGACGACCTGCCCCGAGTCGGGCTCCTCGAGGCCGGCGAAGATCTTGAGGAGGGTGGTCTTGCCCGATCCGTTCGGGCCAGTGAGGCCGACGCGCTCGCCGTCGGAGATTTGCCAGGTGACGTTGTCGAAGAGCACCCGGTCGCCGAAAGACTTCGTGAGGCCTGCGATCTGGATCATCGGCTCGAAAGGTCCCGCCTTCGTGAACCCCTTATTGTACCAGTAGCACAGGCGTCCCGCCTGTGCTGCGTCCCAGTAGGACAGGCGTCTCGCCTGTCGGGGTCCCGTCCCAGTAGGACAGGC
>DAOPQX010000261.1:0-2161 GCA_035348395.1 Vicinamibacterales bacterium
CACCATCCTGACCGATCCCAACTTCCTGCACCGCGGCGAGCAGGTGCCCCTGGTCGGTCCCGACGAGCCGATGCGCGAGGTGGTCCGCGAGATGTCGCGCAAGGGGCTCGGGATGACCTGCGTGGGCACGGACGGCCGGCTGGCGGGTGTGATCACCGATGGCGATCTGCGCCGGCACATGGCCGGCGCGAACTTCCTCGACAGCCCCGCGCGCGCGGTGATGACACCGGACCCGGCCACGGTGTCCCGCACGATGCTCGCCGTCGAGGCGCTCGCGCTGATGGAGCGCCGCAAGATCACCTCGCTCGTCGTCGTGACCGGGGAGGGCCGCATCGAGGGGGTGGTGCACCTCCACGATCTGTGGCGGACCGGGATGTTCTGAGGCCTTGGAGGACACTTGCCGAGCGATGACACGACCCTCCAGCGACAGGCAGCCCGCGTCCGGCTGCTGCTGTTCGACGTGGACGGCGTGCTGACCGACGGCCGCATCCTCGTGCACCCCGACGGTACCGAGTCGAAGTCGTTCTCCATCCGCGACGGCACCGGCATCGTGTGGGCACACCGGGCGGGGCTCCGCACCGGGCTGCTGTCGGGCCGCCACTCGCCGGCGACGGCCGTCCGGGCCGGGCAGCTCGGCATCCCGATCGTCCGCCACCAGCGCGGGGACAAGCTCGAGGTCTTCGAGGGGCTGCTGCGCGACGAAGGAACGGAGGCCGAGGCGGTGGCGTTCATGGGGGACGACCTGCTCGACCTGCCGGTCCTGCTGCGCGTGGGGCTGTCGGCCGCGCCGGCCGACGCCGACCCCGAGGTCGTGCGGCGGGTCGACTGGGTGAGCCGCCACCCGGGCGGGAGGGGCGCCGCCCGCGAGCTGATCGAGCTGGTGCTGCGGGCACAGGGAAAGTGGGACGGGGTGCTGGAAGGGTACCTGGGCGGGACGCGGGTATGAACGAGTACGTGCCGATGCTCGTCGGCCTCGTCGCGCTGCTGGCGGGCCTCACCGTCGGCAAGGCGTGGGAGCGCTACAAGCTGCGCGACGGCCGGTGGTTCGACCGTCGCAAGGCGCGCCAGACCCCGCACTACATGCTGGGGCTGAACTTCCTCGGGGCGAACCAGCCCGACCTGGCGATCGAGGAGCTGACCAAGGCGGCGGCCGCCGACAGCGACGCCCTCGAGATCGACATGATCCTGGGCAACCTGTACCGGGAGAAGGGCCAGGTGGGCCGGGCCGTCCACGTGCACCAGGGGCTGCTCCAGCGGCCGAAGCTGACGCGCCTCGAACACGCCTACGCCTTGCTCTGCCTCGGCCTCGACTTCAAGCGCGGCGGGTTCGTGGACCGCGCGCACGAGGCGTTCAACGAGGTGCTTCGCCTCGACCCGGACAACGAGTACGCGCTCGCCAACCTCGAGAAGCTCTACGAGGAGCAGCACCAGTGGGAGGAGGCCTACCAGGTGCGGCGCCGCCTCGCAGGACCGAAGGGCCCCGAGCCCGAGACGCCGCACGCCCAGATCCTCGCGTTCCTCGAGAACGAGCTGGGCGTCGACGCGGTAAAGCGCGACGACCTGAAGGCGGCGGCCGCGCGCTTCCGCGCCGCGATCGACCACGACCCGCGGACCGTGCCCGCTTACCTCCACCTGGGCGACGTGCACCACCGCCAGGGGCAGCTGGCCGAGGCCGCGGAAATCTGGGAACGGCTCCTCGAGGTCGCCCCCGACCGCGCCTACCTCGCCTTCGACCGCCTCGAGCCGGTCTACGCCGCGCTCGGCACGCCGCAGCGGTTCGCCGAGCAGTGCCGCCGGCTGATTGCGGCCAACGCGCAGGATTGGCGCGCGCGGCGCGCGCTCGCCCAGCACGTCGCGGCCAGGGGCGAAGCCGCCGAGGCGCTCGAGCTGCTGCTCGAGGCCGTGGTGCACAACCCCCACAGCCTGAGCCTGCACCAGACCATCTGGCAGGTTCTTCGGCAGCTCGGGCTCGAGCCGTCGCTGGTCGACCGGTACGTCGAGCTGACCGGGCAGTCGGTCTTCTACGCCGACCCGCACGTGTGCGTACGCTGCCGCTATCGCAGCACCGAACTGCTGTGGCAGTGCCCGCACTGCCACGAGTGGAACAGCTTCCTGGAAGAGAGGATGGAGCCCGCCAAGGACGCCGAGCAGGCGGAAGGCT
>DAOPQX010000261.1:2261-5121 GCA_035348395.1 Vicinamibacterales bacterium
AGCTTCCTGGAAGAGAGGATGGAGCCCGCCAAGGACGCCGAGCAGGCGGAAGGCTGACCCCAGCCCACCGCTAACGGCCCTGCTCGCCCCAAGCGAGCGCCGGGGTCAGGCGAGCAGCCGGTAGAGGGCGTCCACCTGCCGGTCGGTTTCCTCGAACGTGCCGCCGGTCTGGATCACGTGGTCGGCCGCCGCGGCCTTGCGCGCGATCGGCCACTGCGCCGCGAGCCTGTCGCGGGCCGCGGCCTCGTCCAGCTTGTCGCGCGCCATCACCCGCCGCACCTGCTCCTCGGGGTCGCACGCCGCCACCACCACCACGTCGAAGTCGCCCTCGTGCCCGGTCTCGAAGAGCAGCGGGATGTCGGCCAGCGCGGCAGCCGCGCCCGCCGCCTGGCGCTCGGCCATCCATGCCGCGATGCGCTCGTAAACGAGCGGGTGCAGGATCGCCTCGAGGTCGGCACGGGCCGACTGGTCGCTGAAGACCAGGCGGCCGAGCGCCCGGCGATCGATTCCGCCGGCCGCGTCGAGGAAGGCGTTGCCGAAGCGCCCGGCGACGCGCGAAGCGGCGGGCCCGGGGCCGAGCAGGCCGTGGACGACCGCGTCCGCGTCGATGGCGGGAAGGCCGAGTGCCTCGAACCGCCTGCGCACGTAGCTCTTGCCGGTCGCGATTCCGCCAGTGAGGGCGATGCGTCGCATGGATTACGCCGGGATGCCGGGTAATGCCCCGCCGCGATCAGGAGCGGGCTTCGGCCGCCTTCAACGTGTTCGACAGCAGCAGCGCGATCGTGAGCGGACCGACGCCGCCGGGCACGGGGGTCAGGGCGCCGGCCACCTCCCACACCTCCGGGTGAACGTCGCCGACCAGCACCGAGCCCCGCCGCTCGAAGTCGGCCAGGCGGGAATGCCCCTCGGGGAACAACTTCCGCGCCTGCTCCCGGTCGTCCACCCGGTTCATGCCGACGTCGATCACCGTCGCCCCGGGCTTCACGAAGTCGCGGGTGACGAACCCGGCGCGCCCGATGGCGACGACCAGGACGTCGGCCGTCGCGGCCACCTTCGGGAGATCGACCGTCCGCGAGTGGCAGATCGTGACGGTGGCGTGGCGGTGCAGCAGCAGCAGCGCCACCGGCTTGCCGACGATGTCGCTGCGGCCGATCACCACGGCGTGGCGCCCCTTGATTTGCGTCCCGGTGCGGTCGAGGAGCTCCAGGATGCCGAGCGGCGTGCAGGGCACCAAAAACGGCCGCCCCTGCACGAGGCGCCCGACGTTGACGGGGTGGAACCCGTCCACGTCCTTGGCGGGATCGACCTCGTCGAACACGACCTGCTCGGCCTCCGGCCCGAGCGCGGCGGGCAAGGGCGACTGAACGAGGATGCCGTCGTGCGCGCCGCTCGCGTTGAGCTCACGGACAGCCGCGACGACCTCGGGGAGCGAGGCGTCCTCGGGCAGGCGGTGGAGGTCGGCGCGCAGGCCCGTCTCCCCCGCCGACTTCAGCTTGTTGCGGACGTAGACCTCGGAGCCCGGGTCGTGACCGACCAGCACGATCCCAAGCCCCGGCGGCCGCTTTCGCGAGGCGGTGAACGCCTCGACCTTCGCGCGCAACTCGTTCCTGATCTGTCGGGCGACTTCGGCGCCATCGAGCACGGTGGCAGGCATACGCCTCAGAGCATAACCGATCGACGCGTGGTAGTATGCCGCGGCGAAAGGTGAGGCTGTCCCCTTCCCCACCTTCTCACCTTCTTCTCGAGGGAGGCGCATGGCGAGCCGGGGAGGTTTCAGCTCCAGGGTCGGGTTCATCCTCGCGGGGGCGGGTTCGGCGATCGGGCTCGGCGCCGTCTGGCGCTTCCCCTACATGACGGGCGCCAACGGGGGCGCCGTCTTCGTCCTCGTGTTCCTCGCCTGCTGCTTCCTGATCGGCGTGCCGGTGATGATCGCCGAGATCACGCTCGGGCGGCACACCGAGCGAAACCCGGTGGGCACCTTCAACCTGCTGCACGGCGGGAGGCTGTGGAAGGCCGTCGGCGCGCTGTGCGTGCTCAGCGGCTTCATGATCTTCTCCTGGTACAGCGTGATTGCGGGCTGGGTGCTCGGCTACCTGTGGGAGGCGGTCCGGGGCACCTTCAGCACGGCGCACACGGCCGACGAGGTGGGCCGGTTCTTCGCCGCCTACGTGAGCGACGCGCCCACGGTGCTGTTCCTGCACTTCCTCGTCATCGCCGCGACGTCCGGCATCGTGCTGCAGGGCATCAAGGGGGGAATCGAGCGGCTGTCGAAGTGGCTGATGCCCGTCCTCTTCGTGCTGCTGATCCTGCTCGCGATCCGGTCGGTGACGCTTCCCGGCGCCGGGGCCGGCCTGGAGTTCTACCTCCGGCCCGACTTCTCGAAGGTGAACGCGCGGATGCTGCTCGCGGCCATGGGCCAGGCGCTGTTCTCGCTGAGCATCGGCATGGGGACCATGCTGACCTACGGGAGCTACCTGGCCAAGCGCGAGGACATCCCGGCCGCGGCGATGTGGATCACCTTCTTCGAGGTCCTCATCTCGATCATCGCCGGGTTCGCAGTGCTGCCGGCGGTCTCCGCGATGGGTCAGAGCTTCACCGAGGGGCCGCGCCTGATCTTCGTGGTCCTGCCGTCGATCTTCGCCATGATGCCGGGCGGCTACCTGTTCGGCGTCGGCTTCTACGTGCTCGTGATCATCGCCGTGCTCACCTCCACGGTCTCGATCCTCGAGGTCCCAGTGGCGTACTTCGTCGACGAGCGCGGCTGGTCGCGCCGGGCGGCGACCCTCTTCGTCTCGGGAGTCGCCTTCGTGCTCGGCATCCCCGCCGGCCTCGCCTTCGGGGCCAGCGCGTTCTTCACCAG
>DAOPQX010000262.1:0-5107 GCA_035348395.1 Vicinamibacterales bacterium
TATGGAGAGCACGCTGGCCATCATCAAGCCCGACGCGGTCGGGCGGCGGCTGACCGGGCGAATCCTCGCTCGAATCGAAGAGGCAGGTTTCCAGATCCGTGCCATGCGCATGGTCCAGCTGACGCGCGACGAGGCGGAGGGCTTCTACGCGGTGCACCGGGGCAAGCCGTTCTTTCCGGGGTTGACCGAATTCATGTCGTCGGGCCCCGCCGTCGTGCTCGTGCTCGAGGCCCCGGGCGCGATCGGCCGCTGGCGCGAGCTGATGGGGGCCACCGATCCCTCCAAGGCGGCCGAAGGGACGCTGCGGCGCGAGTACGGCACATCGATCGGCGAGAACGCGACGCACGGCTCGGACGCCCCCGAAACGGCGGCCTTCGAGATCGGCTACTTCTTCCGCGGGGTGGAGCTGGCCCGGGCGGGCCGCCTGGGCTGACGGGGTGTCGATGGGGAAGCTGCTGATCGTCATCGGCCTGGCCATCGCCGCGGTCGGCCTGGCGGTCAGCGCCGGGCTGCCGCTCGGCCGGCTCCCCGGCGATTTCGTGTTCCGGCGCGGCCCCGTGACCTTCTACTTTCCGCTGACGACCGCCGTGCTGCTGAGCGTGCTGCTCACGGTGCTGCTGGCCCTGCTCCGGCGGTGACTGGGCTCGCGGCGCGGCAAGCAACCAGGTCCTCACATGATTCCAGCGGTTCGCGGCACCAGGGACATCCTGCCGGGCGAGTCGGAGCGGTGGGCCTTCGTCGAGGAGACCGCGCGGCGCCTGTTCGAGCAGTACGGGTACTTCGAGATCCGCACGCCGATCATCGAGCGCGAGGAACTCTTCGCCAAGGGCACCGGGGAAACCACCGACATCGTCCAGAAGGAGATGTACTCGTTCACCGACAAGGGGGGTGAGCGGATCACCCTGCGGCCGGAGGCGACGCCAAGCCTCGTCCGGGCCTTCGTCGAGCACGCGCTCGAGCAGTCGATGGCCGTGCCCAAGGTGTACACGCTTGGCCCGATGTTCCGGTACGAGCGGCCCCAGAAGGGCCGGTACCGCCAGTTCCACCAGCTCGACGTCGAGGTGTTCGGGGTGAAGGACCCCTCGGTGGACGGCGAGGTGATCGACCTGGCGTGGGCGCTGGTGCGGGCGCTCGGGATCGGGAACGTCGAGCTGGCGATCAACTCGGTCGGCTGCTCCGAGTGCCGGCCGGCCTTTACCGCCGCGCTCGTCGAGGCGCTCGGCCGCGACGTGGAAAAGCTGTGCGCTGACTGCCGGCGGCGCGCCGAAACCAATCCGCTGCGGATCTTCGACTGCAAGGTGCCCGCGGACCAGCCGATCATCGACCGGCTCCCGCACACCGTCGACTACCTGTGCGCCGACTGCAGGGCGCACTTCGACGCGGTCCGCGCCGACCTCGACGTCTACGGAATTCCGTATCACGTCTCGCACCGCCTGGTCCGGGGCCTCGACTACTACACGCGGACGACCTTCGAGGTGCTCGCCGGACACCTCGGCGCGCAGAACGCTGTGCTCGGCGGCGGACGGTACGACGGCCTGGTCAAGCAGCTCGGCGGCCCCGACCGCGTGGGGATTGGGTTCGCGGCCGGGATCGAGCGCCTGGTCCTGGCGCTGCCCGCCGAACTCCCCGTGACACCGCCGGTCCCCGACGCATTCATCGCCGCGCTCGGCGAGCCGGCTCGCCGCGAGGCGCTGGCGCTGCTGCGCGACCTCCGCCGGGCCGGGCTGAACGCGCAGCTCGACTACGAGGGGCGCACGCTGAAGTCCCAGATGAAGCGCGCCGATCGGCTCGGCGCCCCGCTCGTCCTGATTCTCGGCGAGGACGAGCTGGCGCGGGGGGAGGTGACCGTCAAGCGGATGGCCACCTCGACCCAGGAACCCGTGCCGCGCCACGAGGCCGTCGCGCTCGTGGCCCGTGAGCGCGCCGCCCGAGGGGCGCCCGCCACCCGATGAGGACCAGATGATCGAACCGCTCGGCAACTGGACCCGGACGCACACGTGCGGTGCACTGCGGCCCGCCCACATCGGCGACACGGTGACGCTGCTCGGCTGGGTGCACCGCGTGCGCGACCTGGGGTCGCTCGTCTTCATCGACGTGCGCGACCGCGAGGGCCTCACGCAGGTCGTCGTCCAGGAAGGGCGCGCGTTTCTCGAGGCGGCCAAGCGGCTGCGCGCCGAGTTCGTCGTCGGTATCCAGGGAACCGTCCGCGCCCGTGGAGAGGTGAATCCACGAATCGCGACCGGGGAGGTCGAGGTCGAAGCCTCCGATCTGCGCGTGCTGAACGAGGCCGCGGTCCCTCCCTTCCAGATCGGCGACGAGCCGAGCGCGTCGGAGGAGCTGCGCCTTCGGTACCGCTACCTCGATCTGCGAAGGCCTCGCCTGCAGGCCAACCTCGGGCTCCGCCACCGGGTGACCATGGCGGTGCGGCGCGCGCTCGACGCGCAGGGGTTCTGGGAGATCGAGACGCCGGTGCTGGGGAAGTCCACCCCCGAGGGGGCGCGCGACTACCTGGTCCCGAGCCGCGTGCACCGGGGCAGCTTCTACGCGCTGCCGCAGTCGCCGCAGCTGTTCAAGCAGCTGCTCATGGTCGCCGGGACCGATCGCTACTTCCAGATCGTCAAGTGCTTCCGTGACGAGGATCAGCGGGCCGACCGCCAGCCCGAGTTCACGCAGGTGGACATCGAGATGGCCTTCGCGCGGCCCGACACGGTGTTCGCCCTGATCGAGCCGTTGATGCGCGACGTGATGGCGGTCATCGGGCGGGAGGTTCCGACCCCCTTCCGCCGGATCCCGTACCCGGAGGCGATCGCCAGGTACGGCTCCGACAAGCCCGATCTGCGCTGCGGGATGGAGATCAACGATCTGTCGGCGCTTTTCGCCGGCACCGCCTTCCAGCCGTTCCGCGAGGCGCTCGAGTCTGGGGGGGCGGTGCGGGGGCTGGCCGTCGCCGGCGGCGCCCGGTACAGCCGCAAGCAGCTCGATCGGCTCGGCGAGCAGGCAAAAGAAACGGGCGCACGGATGCTGGTCTGGGCGCGAAGCGGGCCGGACGGCCTCAAGAGCTCGGCGCTCAAGGCGCTGGGCGAGGAGGCGGTCCGCCACGCGCTCGCAGCGGCCGGGGCGGGTGAGGGCGACCTGCTGCTGATGGCGGCGGGGGAGCCCGACGCCGTGTCGAAGGCACTCGGTCAGCTGCGGCTGGTGGTCGCGCGCGAAGAGGGCCTGTTGAAGCCCGACACCTTTGCGTTCACCTGGGTCACCGGCTTTCCGCTGCTCGAGTGGGATCGCGACGAGAACCGGTTCGTCGCCATGCACCACCCGTTCACCTCTCCCGTGCCCGAGGACGAGAGGCTGCTCGAGCAGGAGCCCGCCCGGGTGCGGGCGCAGGCCTACGACCTGGTGCTCAACGGCAGCGAACTCGGCGGCGGCAGCATCCGCATCCACGACCCCGGGCTGCAGGCGCGGGTCTTCCGGGCCATCGGCCTCGAGGAGGCCGAGGCGAAGAGGCGGTTCGGCTTCTTCCTCGAGGCGCTGCGCTACGGCACCCCGCCGCACGGGGGCATCGCCCTGGGCCTCGACCGGATGGTGGCCCTGCTGGCCGGAGAGCCGTCGATCCGCGAGGTGATGGCCTTCCCGAAGAGCGCCGCGGCGATGGACCTGATGACCGGGGCGCCTTCCACGGTGGACGAGAGTCAGCTGCGCGATCTCGGGCTGCGGGTGGAGCCCGGCCGTGCGGATTGACCGCCCCCGGGGGCGGATGGTACAATCGGCTGCCTAACTCTCTCGTTTCAAAGGAGATGCGCACCGCCCAGCGGTCACGATGAGAAAGATCGTGGTCCCCGACGAGGGGATAGAAACGCTTTTCGGCTCGCACGACGAGAACCTTCGGTTTCTCGAGACCCTCCTCAACGTCACCATCCGCACCCACGGCCACGACCTGCTGGTTGAGGGGGACGACGCCAACACCGAGAAAGTGGGGCGCGTCGTCTCGGGGCTCGCCTCGCTCGCCCGCGAGGGCTACCGCATCGGCAACGGCGATGTGAAGACGGCCGCCCAGCTGGTGTCGGAGCGTCCCGACGTCGATCTGCACGACTACTTCTTCAAGGGCGCCCCCGCGCGGACGACCGGGCGCCGGCAGGTGGCGCCCAAGTCGGTCAACCAGCGCCGCTACCTCGACCTGATCGACCAGAACGACATCGTGTTCGGGATCGGACCGGCAGGAACGGGCAAGACGTACCTGGCAATGGCGCAGGCGGTGTCGTTCCTCCTCGCAAAAAAGGTCGCGCGGATCATCCTCGCCCGCCCGGCGGTGGAGGCCGGCGAGAAACTGGGCTTCCTGCCGGGCGACCTGCAGGAGAAGGTGAACCCGTACTTGCGGCCGCTCTACGACGCGCTGTACGACATGCTCGACGTCGAGCGGGTCGGGCGCCTGCTCGAGCGCGGGACCATCGAGATCGCGCCGCTCGCGTTCATGCGCGGGCGGACGCTCAACGACTCGTTCGTGATCCTCGACGAGGCGCAGAACACCACCTCCGAGCAGATGAAGATGTTCCTGACGCGCCTCGGCTTCGGCTCGAAGGCGGTGATCACCGGGGACATCACGCAGATCGACCTGCCGGCCGGGCACACCTCCGGGCTCATCGAGGCGATGAAGGTCGTTTCGGCCATCGAGGGCATCTCCTTCGTCTACTTCGACGAGCGGGACGTCGTCCGGCACAAGCTGGTGCAGCAGATCGTGAAGGCGTACGAGGCGTTCTCGAACGGGAGCACCTCCGTGCGCCGCATCTCCTGACGAGCTGTCATGCCCGACGAAGACCAACCTCCAGGCCTCCAGCTTTCCTTGACGGACGGGTCCGGCCGGCCGGCGAGAGCCCCGGGGCTGTCGGCGTGGCTGAAGCGGGTCGCGCCGTCGCGCGCCCGGGGCGGCGTGTCGATCGCGCTGGTGTCCGACGCGGCGATGCGTCGCCTCAACCGCGAGTTCGCAGGAGTCGACCGGGCTACCGACGTCCTGTCGTTCCCGGCCGCCGCCTCGCCGCGCGCGCCCGGGGCCGCGCCGCTGCTGGGCGACGTCGTGATCGCGACCGGGGTGGCGCGGCGACAGGCCCAGGAGGCG
>DAOPQX010000263.1:0-5104 GCA_035348395.1 Vicinamibacterales bacterium
GTTGGCGTCGATCACCTGCGCGATACCGAAGTCGAGCACCTTGACGCGGCCGTCGGGCGTCACCTTGACGTTCTCTGGCTTCAGATCGCGGTGGGCGATGTGCCTGGCGTGCGCCGCCTCGAGGGCGTCGGCGATCTGGATGGCCAGCCGCAGGGCCCGCTCGACGGCGACGGGGCCACCCGCCAGCAGCTCGCGGAGCGTCTGTCCCTCTACCAACTCGAGCACCGCGAAGCGGACGCCGTCGGCCTCCTCGAACCCGAAGATCGTGGCCACGTGCGGGTGGGCGAGCGAAGCGAGCAGCCTGGCCTCGCGCTCGAAGCGCGCGGCGGCCTCGGGCCCGCTCAGCCGCGGGTGAACGACCTTGAGCGCCACTTCGCGGCCGAGCCGCTCGTCGCGCGCCCGCAGCACCTCGCCCATTCCACCCGAGCCCAGGCGCGAGACGACGGTGTACGGCCCGAGCCGCGCGCCCGTGCGCAGCGCTCCGCCCTGCTGTGCCATGCGTGTGTGCCCTTCGAGCATGATACCAAGCGCGCGCGCCCGTAGCGCCGGCCTCCCACCGGCCCCGAGCAGCGTCGAGGGGCGGCTCTTCATGAGAGAATTGTCAAAATGCCATCTGACGGGTTCGATGGCGCCCACGAATCGGGCGAGGGCGCCGAACTGCTCGGCCTCGAGCGGCTCGAGGAGCATGCGCGGCGGCTGGCGGCACTGCTGACGCCCGAGCGCCGCGGCCGGTCGGGCCGCGCCGAACACTTGAGGCGGCTCAGGGAAGATTCGCGGACGCTTCGCCGGATCTACACCGCCCTCGAGGAGGATGCGCGCGCCGGCGAGGCGACGCCGCCCGCCGCCGAGTGGCTGCTCGACAACTTCCACGTGATCGCGGCCGCCATCAGGGACGTCCGCAGCGACCTCCCGCCCTCGTTCTACCGCCGCCTGCCGTCACTCACCGCCGACGAGTTCGCCGGCCTGCCGCGCGTGTCGGCCATGGCGCGCGAGCTGATCCGTTCGAGCGCCGGCCGCCTCGACGCGCACCGCATCCAGCGCTTCATGACCGCGTTCCAGTCGGTCACGCCGCTGACGATTGGCGAGATCTGGGCGTGGCCGAGCGCGCTGAAGCTCGCGCTGGTCGAGCAGCTGCGCGCCCGGGCCGAGGTCATCTTCGCGGCCCGTGCTCAGCGCCTCGAGGCCGACCGGCTGGTGGGAACCCTCGACTCCTCCCCGCCGGAGCCGCGTGCCTGGCCCGACCCCTTCCACCCGGCCTTCGTCATCCGCGTGCTGCAGCGATCGCGCGAGCACGGGGCGGCGTCCGCCGCGCTCCGCCAGCAGCTGGGGGCCGAGCTGGACGCGCGCGGGCAGACCATCGAGGACGTGATCCGCGCCGAGGCGCGGTACCAGGCGGCCAGCCAGGCCGCGATGGCCAACCTCGTCGAGAGCCTGCGCCTGGTCTCCACCTTCGACTGGAGCGAGTTCTTCGAGAGCGTCAGCCTGGTCGAGCAGGTGCTGCTTCGCGATCCGTCGGCCGTGTACGGACGGATGGACTTCCGCAGCCGCGACCGCTACCGGCACGCGGTGGAGGAGCTGGCCGAGCCGACCGGCGAGGGGCAGGTGCGGGTGGCGCTCAAGGCCGTCGAACGGGCGCGCCAGGTGGCCGAGCGCGATCGCGAGGCGCGCGGGGCCCACGTCGGCTACTACCTCATCGGGGGCGGCCGCGCGAAGTTCGAGCAGGGGATCGGCTGGACGCCAGGCCCGCGGCAGCGCCTTCGCCGCCTCGCGTTCCGCTACGCCACCCCGCTCTACCTCGGCGCGATCACGCTCGTCACGGTGGCGATTCTCGCGGCGCTTGCCGCTTACTCCCTGCGGCACGACCCGGGCACCGTGGGCCTGGCGATCGTCATGCTGCTCGCGCTCGTCCCGGCGAGCGAGCTGGCGGTGCAGATCGTGCAGCGGATCATCACGCGGCTGATCCCCCCGCGGCGGCTCCCGCGCCTCGACCTGCTGCAGGTGCCCGACTCGGCGTGCACGATGGTGATCGTGCCCACGCTGCTCGACAGCGTGGACGGCGTGCGCGAGCTGCTGTCGCACCTCGAGGTGCAGGCGCTCGGCAACGTCGATCCCAACGTCCACTTCGCCATCCTCAGCGACTTCCGCGACGCCCCCACCGAGAGCCTGCCCCGCGACGCCGAGCTGCTCGAGGCGGCGCGCTCGGGGATCGAGGCGCTGAACGCGCGGTACGCCCCCGAGACCAACGGCCGGTTCTTCCTGTTCCACCGGGCGCGCCAGTGGAACCCGCAAGAGAACATTTGGATGGGCTGGGAGCGCAAGCGGGGGAAAATCGAGGAGTTCAACCGGCTCCTGCGGGGCGCCACCGACACGAGCTTCGTGCTGCACGTCGGCAACCTCGCCGTGCTGCCGAAGGTCCGCTACTGCATCACGCTCGACTCGGACACGCGCCTGCCGCGCGGCGCCGCCCGCGAGCTGATCGGCATCATCAGCCACCCGCTGAACCGCCCCCGGTTCGACCCGAAGGCTCGCCGGGTGGTGGACGGCTACGGCATCCTGCAGCCGCGCGTCAGCGTCACTTTCGCGAGCGCCGAGGGGTCGCTCTTCGCCCGGCTGTTCGCCGGGCACACCGGCGTCGATCCCTACACGACAGCGGTTTCCGACACCTACCAGGACCTGTTCGGCGAAGGCATCTTCACCGGCAAGGGGCTGTACGACGTGGACGCGTTCACCTCGGCGCTCGAGGACGTCGTCCCCGAGAACGTGCTCCTGTCGCACGACCTGTTCGAGGGGCTGCACGCGCGCGTGGCGCTGGTGTCGGACGTCGAGGTGGTGGACGACTACCCGTCCACCGTGCTTTCCCACGCCCGGCGCCAGCACCGCTGGGTGCGCGGCGACTGGCAGATCCTCCTCTGGCTGTTCCCCTTCGTCCCCTCCCGCCGCGGCTTCGTCCGCAACACGCTGCCGCTCATCGGCCGCTGGAAGATCCTCGACAACCTGCGGCGCAGCCTCGTCGCGCCGATGCTGATGGCGCTGCTGGTCGCCGGCTGGACGGTGCTGCCCGGCAGCCACTGGCTCTGGAGCGGCGTCGTCTTCGCGGTGGTGGCGGCGCAGCTGCTGCCGCTCGTCGCCCGCCTCGTCACCGGGCCGCGCCGCGCGCAGTCGATCCCGGTGTTCCTCCGCAACCTGCGTAACGACGCCGCCGTCGCGCTGGCGCAGGCCGGGCTCGGCATCGCCTTCCTCGCCTACCACGCGTTCCTCACCGCCCACGCGATCGCGCTGGCGCTGGTGCGCCTGGCCTTCACCCGGAAGCGGCTCCTCGAGTGGGAGACCGCGGCGGCGGTCGCCGCGCGAACCGCCGGCCTCACCGGCAGACAGGCGCTCGGCCACTACCACGCCGAGATGGCGTCGAGCCCGATTGCCGCGGTGGCCTCGGCCTTCCTTGTGGCCGCCGTCAACCCGTCCGCGCTGCCCGCGGCCTCGCCGTTCCTGGCGCTCTGGCTGCTCGCGCCGGGGATCGGGTACTGGATCAGCCTTCCGGCCGCCGCACGCGTGCAGCCGCTCTCGGCCGCCGAGCGCCTCGCGCTGCGGCGCGCGGCGCGCAAGACCTGGCGGTTCTTCGAGGCGTTCGTCACCGAAGAGGACGCCTGGCTGCCGCCCGACAACTTCCAGGAGGACGGCGCCGGGCCGAGGCTGGCGAGGCGCACCTCGCCCACCAACATCGGCCTGGGCCTGCTCTCGACGCTCGCCGCCCACGACCTCGGCTACATCACGGCTTCCGAGCTGGCCGACCGCATCGATCGCACGCTGACCACGCTCGAGGGGCTCGAGCAGCACGAGGGCCACTTCCTCAACTGGTACGACACCGCCACGCTCGCGCCGCTCTATCCCCGCTACGTCTCGACGGTGGACAGCGGGAACCTCGCCGCCGCGCTGATCGCGCTCGCGCAGGGCCTCCGGCAGGCCGCCGACGAGCCGCAGACGCCGGCCCAGCGCCTTGCCGGCCTGGCCGACACGGCCGACCTGCTGGCCGAGGCGTCGCGCCTGCAGGGGAACGTGAACCAGTTGGCCCGCGCGATCGCCGCGGCCGCCCGAGCGGGGACGCCACCCGCCGACCTCGCCCAGCTGCGCGCGTTGGCCGCGGACCTGGCCGCGGCATGGCCTGCGGCCGCGCCGGCCGATCCCCGCGAGCCGGAGAGCGATCTGACCTTCTGGGTGCGCGCCGTGGTCGACGCCGTCGAGCGCCTCGACGGGAGGGCCAGTAGCACAGGCGTCCCGCCTGTGTCAGAGACAGGCGTCTCGCCTGTGTCGGCGACAGGCGTCCCGCCTGTGCCAGCGACAGGCGTCCCGCCTGTGTCAGCGACGCCGGCTGGGCCTTCGTTGCACCCCGCCGAACACCTGCACGCCCTGGCCGCGCGCGCCGCGCGCCTGGCCGACGACATGCGGTTCGACTTCCTCTACGACCGCCGGCGGCGCATCTTCGCGATCGGCTACCGCCTGGCCGATGCCGAGGGACCCGGAAGGCTCGACACGTCGTTCTACGACCTGCTCGCCTCCGAGGCGCGGCTCGCGAGCTTCGTCGCCATCGCCAAGGGCGACGTGCCGCAGCACCACTGGTTCCACCTCGGGCGGATGGTGACCAACGTCAACGGGCGCGCGGTGCTCGTGTCGTGGGGCGGCACCATGTTCGAGTACCTGATGCCGCTGCTGCTGATGCGTGGCTTCAGGGGCACGCTGCTCGATCGGTCCTGCCGCGCCAGCGTGTGGAGGCAGATCGAGTACGCCCGGCAGCACGGTGTCCCGTGGGGGATCTCCGAGTCGGCGTACTCACTCACCGACCGCGACGGGACGTATCAGTACAAGGCCTTCGGCGTCCCGGGCCTCGGCCTCAAGCGCGGCCTCTCCGACGAGCTGGTGGTGTCGCCCTATTCCACCGCGCTTGCCAGCCTCGTGAACGCGCCGGCGGCCACCGCGAACCTCGAGGTGCTCCGCCGGGTCGGTCTCGACGGCCGCTTCGGCTTCTACGAGGCGGTGGACTACCGGCCGCGGGCGAAGGTCGACCCCGACGCCCCCGACGTGCCGGCCAAGGCGTCGCCCGTCGTCGTCC
>DAOPQX010000264.1:0-5086 GCA_035348395.1 Vicinamibacterales bacterium
ACGCGGGGATGCACCCTCGCCGAGGACCCCGTTTCCACGCCGTCTCGGAGGTTCCCCCGCGCACGCGGGGATGCACCCCGCTCGCACGGGCACTTGCAGCAGGACAACGCGGTTCCCCCGCGCACGCGGGGATGCGAAGTCCCGAAGTCACGAAGTCGCGAAGTCGAGTCCACGAAGTCGCGAGTCGTAGGGGCGGCCCTTGTGGCCGCCGCTTCCCTTGGCCCTTGACGTATGTTCGCGTTGTGAGTACGTTTGTTCCCATCGTGAGAACAATCTCGCAAGCGCCATCGGACCCCACAACGGTGCTCTTCGGCAGCACCCGCCGTCGGGTTCTGGCTTGGTTGCTCGGTCACCCTGACGAGGCGTACTACCTTCGGCAGATTGCCCGTCAGACGGGTGCTGCAGTCGGCGCCGTGCAGCGGGAACTGAAGCTGCTGACGGCTGCAGGGTTAGTGCGTCGAACCGTTCAAGGACGCCAGGTTTACTTCCAAGCCGATCGCGAAGCACCGATTTTCCCAGAACTGCGTGGATTGTTTGCGAAAACTGCGGGACTCGTCGACATCTTGCGCGACGCACTTGCGCCGCTGGGCGACAGGATCCAGGTCGCCTTCGTGTTCGGATCGGCAGCACGTAACGAGCTCCGTGCGGCAAGCGACATCGACCTTCGCGTAGTTGGAGACGCGCCATTCCTGGATGTCGTGCAGGCTATCGCGGCGGCCAAGGAACAGCTCGGCAGGGACATCAACCCAACGGTCTATCCGCCGCACGAGTTTGAAGCCAAGCTCGCCACCCACCACCACTTCCTGACGACCGTTCTGCAAGGCCCGCGGCTGTTCGTCGTTGGAGGGAATGATGAGCTTGCCGGACTGGGAGCGGAACGGCTGGTTGAAGAAGCATCAGAGCAGCCCAAACGAGATTCGCGAACTGCTCGAGGTCGTCGAGCGCGACCTCGCCGACAGCGCCGCTGAAGATCTGAGTGCGGACTGACGCATGAACATCGCGTACAACGCCGCGCTGCAGGCGGCGACAGCCGCGCTGGCAGCCGCTGGATACCGTGCGTCGCGAGAATCGCATCACTACCGCGTGATCCAATCCCTCCGCGAGACGCTCGGTACCGAGGCAGCCGTTGTCGCGACCTTCGACGCGTTCAGGAAGAAGCGGAACATCGTCGGCTACGAGAGGATCGGACTCGTGTCCGACGCAGACGCAGACGCGATGCGCGCGCTCGCCATTCAGCTTCGCGACCAGGTCGTCGCGTGGCTACGTACGCACCACCGCCACCTGCTTCCGCCGACCAGCTAATCCTCAGCTTCCCTCCCGAGCGTACCTATCGCCCTTGCCGCCGGCGCCGTCTAGGAGCCTCGAGGTTGACAGGGCCAAGTCCCCGGTCGCACATCGGCGGCCGTACCAAGAAGTCGCGCGAAGTCGCACGGCGTCCGCAGGTGGCTCTGGTAGCATTCCCCCGTGAGCCGGACGACATCGACCAGCCGACGCCCGCGCCCGGTGCTCCTCGGCGTCCCCTACGACTTGGCGTCGTCGTTTCTACGCGGGGCGGCGGAAGCGCCGCCGCTGGTCCGCCAGGCCCTCCATTCGGACGCGACGAACACGTGGTCCGAGTCCCTCGTGGACGTGGCGGGCACCGATGGGCTGCTCGACGCGGGCGACGTCGCCATCGCCGGGCGTGACGATGCCGTGCGCGCCATCGAGGGGGCGGTGGGCCCGATCGCCGCGAACGGCGATACGCCAATCCTGATCGGAGGCGACCACTCTCGACGGGATCGACCCCGCGTTCGCCCCGGGCGTCGCACACCGCGAGCCCGGCGGCCTGACCACCCGAGAGGTCATCACCCTCCTTCACGGCTTGGAAGGCCCCATCATCGGCGCCGACATCGTGGAGTTCAACCCGCGACAAGATCCACACGGCTTGACCGCCTGGGTCGCGGCGAAGCTGGTCAAGGAGATCGCGGGCCTGGTGCTGCGACAAGGCTGAAGCCGCCACGACGCGCGCTACGGCGGAATGCGGCTAAAGTCCCGTACCACGCCTGTCGGGTTTCACAGGCGGGACGCCTGTGCCACTGTAGCCAGGTTCCACAGGCGGGACGCCTGGGCCACTGTAGCCAGGTTTCACAGGCGGGACGCCTGTGCCACTGTAGCCAGATTCACACTCGGGACGCCTGTGCCACTGAAAGCCCGGTTCACGGACGCACGAGCGCAACCTGGTAGCGGCCGTCTCTGAAGAAGCTGAACGCGAGGGCGCCGCCGCGCGTGGCCGAGAGCACGGGGCCCGAGGGGGTGGGACCGGTCACCTCGACGCCGGGCGGCGTCACCCGCGAGGCTTCACCACCCGAGAGCGGCACGCGGTAGACGCTCGGCGACCCGTCGGGGTCGGCCACGAAGAACAGCTCGTCGCCGCGCCCGAAGCGCGGGCTGAAGTTGCGCCCGCCGGACGTGCCCGGTAGCTCGCGGATCGTCGAGGTGGCCACGTCGATGGCGGCGAGCCGCAGGAGGCCCGGCCGCAGCGCGTCGAGGTCGGTGGTGAAGCGGTCCGAGGCGAAGACGAGGGTGGCGCCGTCGGGCGACCACGCCGGCTGCAGCTCGGCATACGCGTCGCTGGTGAGCCGGCGCAGCGTGCCCGCTTCCAGGTCGTAGACGTAGAGGTCGGTCCGGCCGCCGGCCAGTCCGGAAAATGCGAGGCGGCGGCCGTCGGGCGACCAGGCCGGCCCGCGAATCTCGCCCGGCTCGTCGAGGCCAACTTCGCGCTCGAGGTTCCCGGTCGCAGCGTTGGTGATCGCGATGAATGCCTGCCCCCCGCGAGACGCGCCGAAGGCAATGCGCCGTCCCGACGGATCCCACGCTCCCGCGCTGTCGAGCGCGTGCAGGCTGTCGTAGCGCGGGTTGGTCGCGGGATCCAGCAGCCGGCGCCGGACCACGCCCGACGCGGCGTCGGAGAGCCAAAGCCGGGCCGGCTCGCCCGGCGACGCCCACGCCAGCAGCCGGCCGTCGGGGCTCAGCGAGGGGCCGACCGCATCGCGCGCGACCACCCGGCCGTCGATCCGGCCGTGCCCGCCGCCGAACTCGGCTCGAAGCGATCGCCTCCAGCTGTCAGCCAGCTCGCCCAGGGTGAGTCCGGTCACGGCGTGCAGCCGCGCTTCGAGGGAATTCCCGGGAGCGGCGAGCAGCCGGCGTCCGACGTCCCGGCCGTAGCGCGCGAAGAGGAAACGCCAGGCGCCGTGCCCGGCGAGATACGGCAGGTGCTTCGGATCGGACAGCTCCGCGAGCGCCGGGCCGCGCGCCCGCCTCGACGCGTCCCGCGCCCACGCAAGCACGCCGGGATGATCGGCGCCGAGCGCCAGGCACTCGGCCATTCCCTCGACGAACCAGGGCGGCACCGCCGGAAAAGGCGGATTGGAGCGAGAGGCGGCCTCGTACTGGAACGCGTGCACCAGCTCGTGTGCCACGACGTGTTCCGTCTCCGCAAGGCTCGCGCCGATCGGCATCGCGATGGCCGCGTGCTCGCCGCGGGTGACGCCGCCGCTTCCCGCGCTCAACATCCCGCCCGCCGTTACCTCGGCGCGATAGCGCGAGCCGGTCGGGTAGAGCACGATCGAGTGGCGGCGGGCGAGGCTTCGCTCGAAGAGGCGCGACAGCTCGGTGTAGGAACGCTCGGCGAGCACTGCCACCTGGCGGGCGGCCTCGCGCTCGGCGGGTGAGTAGTAGACGTCGAAGTGGGGCGTCTCGAACAGGCACAGGTCGCGCTGCGGGACGGCGCGGACGGGCGCCGCGAGGCCGGCCGCCGCCAGCACGAGGGCCCAGACGACGAGCGAGAGCAAGGCTCGCGGCATGGGTTCAGCGAGGACGTCCAGTTGTGCTGCGGGGGCGGGCGCGGAGAACTGACAAGGTATCCCGCCCGGCGCTCAGCGGCAAGGTCAGCCGTTGACGCGCCGCTCCTTCGACGCCGCGTCTCGTCCCGGCCCGCCCGCCGCTCGTCCCAGTCTGTCCGCCGCCCGTCCCCGGGGAGTTGCCGTTCGGCCCGGCCGCGCCGATCCTGCCATGAGAGGCTCAGAAGGCCACCATGCCCCCACGTGCGCCCCGCAGGCGGGTCCAGCCGAAGGTGTCGCGCCGCGCCGCCGCGCTTGGAGCCGGCGCTGCCGCCGCGCTGACGCTCGCCATCGTCGTCGGGCTCGCGGTTTTCCGCCCCTCGCCGCGCGCCGCCGCCCCCATCGTCGTCATCTCGATCGACACGCTGCGCGCCGACCGCGTCGGCGCCTATGGGTACCCTGCCGCGAAGACGCCGGAGATCGATCGGCTGGCGCGGGAAGGGGTCCTCTTCGAGCGGGCCTTCTCACACTCGCCGCAGACGCTCCCGTCGCACGCGTCGATGCTCACAGGGCTGCTGCCCTTCGAGCACGGGGTACGGGACAACGTTGGATTCAAGTTCGGTACGGAGGCCGGCGCTGCTGTGACGCTGCCCCAGGTGCTCGGCCAGCGCGGATACCGCACGGCCGGGTTCGTCTCGGCGTTCGTCCTGCGGCCCGAGACCGGCATCGGGGCCGGCTTTGAGCACTTCGACGCCGACCTGCCGCCCGGCGCGCCCGGCGCGTCGATGGGAAGCGTGCGCCGCGACGGCGCCGACACGGTGGAGCGGGCTCGCGCCTGGCTGGCGGGGCAGCCCGACGGCCGCTTCTTCCTGTTCGTCCACCTCTACGAGCCTCACCGTTCCTGGCGCGTCCCTCGCGGCTTCGACGCGGCCGACCGGTACGACGCGGCCATCTCGTACGCCGACTCGCTGGTGAGCCGCCTGCTCGGCGCGCTGGCCGAGAAGGGGTTCTACGACGATGGGCTGGTCGTCGTGCTCTCGGATCACGGCGAGGGGCTTGGCGACCACGGCGAAGAGGAGCACGGCGTCTTTCTCTACGACGAATCGGTCAGGGTGCCCTTCGTCGTGAAGATGCCGGGCGGACGGCACGGCGGTGCGAGGGTGCGCGAGCCGATCGGCCTGGTGGACCTCTTCCCGACGCTGGCCGAGGTTGCCGGCACCGCCGTGGATCGCGCGCTCGAGGGGCGCTCGCTGCTGCCGCTGCTGGCC
>DAOPQX010000265.1:0-5071 GCA_035348395.1 Vicinamibacterales bacterium
AGCACCAGCATCTCTCCCGTCACGCGGAAACCGAAGCCCTCGTAGAACGGAACGTTCTCGGGCCGATCCGTCTCGAGATATCCCACCTGCCGCGAGGCGTCGAGCTGCTCGCAGTAGCGCCGCATGAGCAGCCGGCCGATACCGCGGCCCTGCGCCGATGGCTCCACGCCGATGGGGCCGAGGTGCACGTGCGGGCCCTGCGGGTCGTGTCCCGACCAGGCGGTGAGCCACGAGCGGAGGCGCCACGCCGTCCGGATCCCGAACGTCTTCAACATCAGCGGAGCGAGCGTCCGCCTGTCCTGGTCGGTGGGCTGGCAGCGCGGCGACTCGATCCAGTGGATCAGCCCGACGAGAGCGCCGTCCTCGAGGGCGACGAGCCTCGTCCCCCTCATCAGCGGCAGCCCGAGGCGGAAGAACGTCTCGTTCACGGCAAGCTGGCCGGCCCCGAACGCCGCCACGTGGATCGGGTTGGTGACGAACGCCCGGGCCAGCGTGGCGGCCGCCTCCTCGAGCCGGTCGTCGCCGAGGTGTTCGATCCGGACTTCACCCATCGGCTTCTCGGGACGTAGTGTGACAGCCTTCGAGGCCTTTCGCACGCGTTCGATACGGCCGCCGCTTGCCGCAGCGGCCGCCGCGGGCGTAGGATGCGACGCAGCCGAAAGGAGCGTTCCATGCCGACCGATCCGACCCGCCGCGACGTCCTGAAACTGGGCGGTGCCCTTGCCGCCCTTGCGTCTGTCTCGCCGTCCCTGCGGGCGTCGGCCCGGGCGGCCTGGAAGCAGGTGCCGATCGGCACGCAGCTCTGGTGCGTGCGCAAGCAGCTCGCCACCGACATTCCCGGCACGCTCGGCGCGCTGGCTGCCGCCGGATTCGACGGCGTCGAACTCGAGAACGCCTTCGGAAAGCCGGGTGCGGAGTGGCGGAAGCACCTCGACGCGGCCGGCCTGAAGCCATGCGGCTTCCACCACACGCTCGAGGAGCTGGGCGGCGACAAGCTCGAGGCCACCGTCGAGTTCAACCAGGCGATCGGCAATCGCTACCTCATCGTCCGATCGCTCCGCGAGGAGATCTACAAGTCGGAGGATCTGCTCAAGAAGGCGGCCGACGCCGTCAACGTGGCCGCACAGCAGGTGAAGCGGCACGGCCTGCTCGTGGGGTATCACAACCACGCGCTCGACTTCCACCGGCTGGGCGGCGAGTACTGGTGGAACCTGTTCGCCGACCGGACGACCAAGGACGTCATCCTGCAGCTCGACACCGGCAACGCGTCCGAGGCCATCGACCTGGTGGGCCTCGTCCGGCGCAATGCCGGCCGCACGGTGACGATGCACGTGAAGCCGTTTTCGAAGAAGGACCCCGACGCCTACATCGGCGCCGACGAGCTGGACTGGCCGGCCCTGATGACGGCCGCCGAGACGGTCGGCGGCGTCGAGTGGTACATCGTCGAGTACGAGCGGGAGGGGGTGCCGCCCATCGAGGCCCTGAAATCGAATCTCGATGCCCTCAAGAAGCTCAGGGCCGGGTGACCCGGAGGTGCCGAAGCGGGATGACTGGATTCGGCGCCGGTGATCGGGGACACTGGCGGGCGTGCCTCGGACTCTCGGCGAACAGGGTGGTCAGCACCGGCCGGCGCCCGACGGGGGCCTCGGCGTCGAAGCCCTACGCGCGCCCGCGGGTCTCCACCGCTTCTCGCACGAGGCGATGGCGACAATCTTCGAGGTGCACACCGCCCATCCCGACGCCCAGTACGCGGCCCAGGCGGCGCAGGCGGTCTTCGACCTCGTCGATCGGCTGGAACGCGAGCTGAGCCGCTTCCTCGCCAACAGTGACGTCGCCCGCATCAACGGGCTCGCCGCGGGCGCGAGCACGCGGGTCACGCCGACCACGCTCGAATGCCTGGTCATCGCGCGGCACCTGTACGACCTGACAGGGGGCGCGTTCGACGTGTCGATCGGCACGGGGCTTCCGCTGCTCGAGCTCGACCCGGACGGCCTGGTGGTCCGCGCGCGAGAGGGCGGCGTCCGCATCGACCTCGGTGGGATCGGCAAGGGATACGCGGTGGACCTGGCGGCCGAGCTGCTGGAGGAGTGGGACCTCGGCGCGTCGCTGGTGCACGGCGGATTCAGCTCGGTTCTCGTCCTCGAACCGCCGCCCGCGCTCGAGGGCTGGGCGCTGACCCTCAGCGACCCGGCGGCACCCGCTCGCCTTCTCGCGCGCCTTTCCGCCCGGCAAGCCGCGCTCAGCGCCTCGGGGCTTAGAAAAGGGGACCACATCCGCGATCCGCGGACCGGGGAGGCGGTGCGCGGGCGGCGCGCAGCGTGGACGCTGGTGCCGCGGCCCGAGACCGCGAAGGCCGACCGGGCGCCGCGCGAGGGGCCCAGGATGGCGGCGGCCGCCGTTGCCGACGCGCTGACCACGGCCTTCATGCTCCTCGGCCTCGAGGAGATCGAGTCGATCTGCGCGGCCAGCCCCGGCCTCGAAGCGTGGGTCCTGCCCGAGGCGGGCGCCGACGGTTCGGCCGATCTGCTGCACTTCGCCGCGCCCGTCGAACCCTGAGCGACCTGCCGGCCGGCGCGAGGCCGCCTCGCGCACGGGCGAGGACGCCGTCCGCACGGGCGAGGACGCCGTCCGCACAGGCGAGGACGCCGTCCGCACAGGCGAGGACGCCTGTGCTACTGGTATACTGCACCGATCGCGCAGGTCCTTGCGCGCTGCCCCCTTCCAGAAGCAGGAGAACCTCATGGCTGGCGAGGAAGACAAGAACAAGGTGATGCCGCCGATCGCCGCCGGCGGGCCGCGCAAGCTCGACCGGCGCGACGTGCTGAAGGGGCTGTCCACCGTCCCGGCGCTCGGCCTGTTCGCGTACGCCTGGCAGCAGCAGCGCCAGTACGACCAGGCGACGTTGCAGGCCACGGCCGCGCCGGCCGCCGCGGGCGACGTGCAGGAGCTCAACATCGCGCTCATCGGCGCGGGAGCGCAGGGGCAGGTGCTGACCGACGCGATGCTGCGCATCCCGGGGCTGCGGTTCCGCGCGGTCTGCGACGTCTGGACCGAGTACAACCTGCGGCGCGTCGTCAACATCCTCAGGCGCTTCAAGCACGAGCCGAACGCCTACGAGGACTACCGCGAGATGCTCGACAAGGAGAAGGAGCTCGACGCGGTGGTGATCGCCACGCCCGACTTCTGGCACGCCCCGCACACGGTGGAGTGCCTGAAGGCCGGCAAGCACGTGTACTGCGAGAAGGAGATGTCGAACACGCTCGAGGGCGCCCGCAGCATGGTGGCGGCGGCCCGCGAGACCGGCAAGCTCCTGCAGATCGGCCACCAGCGGCGGTCGAACCCGCGCTACCTGCACTGCTACGAAAAGCTGCTGAACGAGGCGAAGCTGCTCGGCCGGATCGTGACCATCAACGGGCAGTGGAACCGCGCGGTGGCGGCCGATCTCGGCGCTCCCGACCGCTATGCGATCCCCGAGGAGCGGCTGAAGCAGTACGGCTTCAAGAACATGCACCAGTTCCGGAACTGGCGCTGGTACAAGGGGCTCGGCGGCGGTCCGATCGTCGACCTCGGCTCGCACCAGATCGACATCTATACCTGGTTCCTCGGTACGAACCCCTCGGCCGTGATGGCGAGCGGCGGCCTCCTCTACTACGACCCGGCGACACACGAGTGGTACGACACCGTCATGGTGGTCTACGACTACCAGACGCCGCAGGGGCCGGTGAAGGCCTACTACCAGACGCAGACGACCAACGGCAGCCAGGGGTACTTCGAGAACTTCATGGGGGACCAGGGGACCCTGCTCATCTCCGAGTCGGAGCTGAACTACGCCGGGAAGATCTACCGCGACCCCAACGCCCCGGCCTGGGACGAGTGGATCCAGAAGGGCTACATCTCGGCGCCCAAGCTCCAGGAGGTCCAGTCGCAGGAGAAGACGGGTGCGATTGCCGACGTGCGCGAGTCGGTGTCGCCCGACGAGCACACCGTGCCGGTGGTGCTCCGCGACCCGTACCACCAGCCTCACCTGCAGAACTTCTTCGACGCCGTCCGCGGCAAGGCGAAGCTGAACTGCCCGCCCGAGGTGGGCTACGAGAGCGCGGTCAGCGTCCTGAAGGTCAACGAGGCGATCGACGCGAAGTCGATCCTGGCCTTCAAACCCGAGGACTTCCACATCTAGGGGAGGGTGGAACATGGAAGGAGCAACGTTCTCCCGCTCCGCGATGATCGCGATCACGGTGATGCGGGTCCTGGTCGGGTGGCACTTCATGTACGAGGGGATCGCGAAGCTGACCTCGTCCTCGTGGTCCGCAGCGGGGTACCTGCGGCAGGCGCGCGGGCCGGCGGCGGGCTTCTTCCGGTGGCTGGCCGCCCAGCCGAACCTGCTCGCCTACGCCGACCAGATCACGATGTGGGGCCTCACCATCGTCGGCGCGCTGCTGATCCTCGGCCTGTTCACGCGGCTCTCGGCGCTGGCCGGGATCGGCTTCCTGGTGCTGTTCTACGCGGCGAACCCGCCGTTTGTCGGCTACTTCTACTCGCTCCCGAGCGAGGGCAGCTACCTGATCGTCAACAAGCAGCTGGTGGAGCTGGGCGCCCTCCTCGTGATCATGGTGACGGGCAGCGGCAAGTACGCCGGCCTCGACCGGATCGTGCACGCCCTCATCACGCGGAAGCCGGCGCCGGCCGTGGTGTCGCCGGCCCGCTAGGCCCCGCTCGCCCGGATTGCCGGCAAGGAAGGGCGGTCGCAAGGGCCGCCCTTCGTCTTTGGCCCGGCATTGCACCCGCCCCGCCATTACGCTAGACTGCGTAACCGTTACGTCGAACTGCGTAATGCTCCCATCGCCGGGGCGGCGCTCTGGAGCGGCTCATGGACAACCCGTTCGTGTACGGCGAGGTGGTGCCCGACGCGGCGTTCGTGGACCGCGAGGTGGAGCTCGACCGGCTCGTGCGCGACCTGCTCGCGGGCCAGAAGGTCTTCCTGATCTCGCCGCGCCGCTATGGCAAGTCGTCGCTGGTGCGGCAGGCGCTCGCCTCGGCCGGGCGCGCCGGCGCCCTGGCCGTCTCGGTCACC
>DAOPQX010000266.1:0-828 GCA_035348395.1 Vicinamibacterales bacterium
GGCCTGGGCCAGGGGCCGGAGGCCAGCGGTGCAACCCTGCGGCGGCTATTGCCGTACACTTAATCATGGGTGTTGTGGCAAGGCGGCTGCTCGGTCTCCTTCTGCTCGTCCTGGCGATCGGGATCCCGAGCTGCCAGGCAGTGTTCCCGCGCGCGGCCGGCGAGGAGCCGCGGCCGGCCGGGCACGTTCTTCCGAGGTGACGAGGCAAACGTGCCGATGGGCTCGAAGCTCCGGCGAAGGTTCGCCAGGGCGGCGCTGGCCAAGCCCGCCGCGCTGTTCCTGCTGCCGCTGCCGCTGCTGATCGCGATCGCGGCGTCGCTCGTGGCGGGCGATGCATACCGCCTGGCGCTGACCGGCGGCGCCCTGACCTCCTTCTGGGCGGCGGGCGTCCTTGCGACGCGCGGCATCGTGGAAGAGGTCCGCCACCGGCTCGGCGAGCGCCTGCTGCCGACGGCATTTCCCTGGAAACGGCTGAGCGTTCTTCCCACCGCGCTCGGCAGCGGCCTGGCCGCCACCTCCGGGGGCCACGACCCGGTGGCCGCTCTCGCATTCGCCCTGCTGGGGGGATTGGGGCACCTGGCCTTCATCGGGACGGACCCGAGCCGCCGCCGGATCGAGGTGCGGCTGATGGACGGCGTCGACGCGGCCGCGGTGGAGCGGCAGCTCGAGCAGGGGCACGCACGGATCCGTGGGCTCCTGGGCGCCGGCAACACCTTTGAACTTCCCGAGTTTCGGGAGCGGGTGAGCCGCATTGCCCACATTGGCGAGGCGGTGCTGGTCGAGATCGAGCGCAACCCGGTGGTCGCGCCGCGCGCCCGGCGGTTCCTC
>DAOPQX010000266.1:838-5069 GCA_035348395.1 Vicinamibacterales bacterium
GGCCCGGGTCGCGACGGAGTACAGCCGGATGCGGGCCCGCCCCGACAACGGCTCTCTCGAGCAGAACTTCCGCCGGCTGCTCGTCGAGATGGAGGACACCTTCTCCGAGCAGCACCGCCTGGTGCTCGAACGCAAGGAGCTGCTGCTCGACGCCGACATCGAGGTGCTGAACACCCGGATGAGCCAGGAAGGACCGGGGTAGGGAAGTGGAGACTGACATGACCGATGAACAGGTGACGACGGCTTCCGCCCTCGCGCCGACCGCCCCGCTGCCCTCGCCCGAGGTGCCGCGCTACGAGGGGGCCTCCCCGGAAAAGCGCGCCGAAATCGAGCAGGCGCTGACCGAGCTTCACATGGACGACAGCAACGCCGTCCTGTTCTTCGGCACCAGCGCGCAGGAGGCGGTGACCGCCGTCGCCGACGAGATGCTCGAGGGGGTGCGCAACAAGGACACCGGCGAGGCAGGCCAGGCGCTCAACCAGCTCGTCACCACGCTGCGCGGGATGCCGATCGCGGAGCTCGATCCCAAGAAGAAGCCCGGCCTGCTGCGGCGGCTCTCGGGGCGCGCCCGGCCGGTTGCGCGGATGCTGCAGCAGTACGAGCAGGTGCGGCGCCAGGTGGACGGGATCAGCAACCGCCTCGACAGGCACACGAGCGCCCTGATGCGCGACGTGGTCATGCTCGACCGCCTGTTCGAGAAGACGCTGGAGTACTTCCGTCGCCTCGAGGTGTACATCGCGGCGGGGCAGGAGCAGCTTCGCCGCCTCGACTCCGAGGTGCTGCCGGCGCTGACGCGCGAGGCGGCCGCTACGCAGGACATGGTCAAGGCGCAGCAGGCGGCCGACCTGCGCGCGCGGCGGGACGACCTCGAGCGGCGCGTGCACGACTTGAAGCTGACGCGCCAGGTGGTCATGCAGAGCCTGCCCTCCATCCGGCTCGTCCAGCAGAACGACAAGGCGCTCGTCGGCAAGATCGCCTCGACGATGGCGAACACCCTCCCGCTCTGGCGGCAGCAGCTGGCGCTGTCGCTGACCATCGCGCGCTCGGCCGAGGCGGCCGAGACCGTTCAGAAGGCGACCGACCTGACCAACGAGCTGCTGACGGCAAACGCCGAGACGCTGAGGAGCTCGACGCAGGCCATCCGCACGCAGGTCGAACGGGGCATCGTCGACATGGCTGCCCTGAAGCAGGCGAACGACGCGCTCATCGCGACCGTCGACGACGCGCTGCGGATCGCGGACGACGGGAAACGCCAGCGGGCGGAGGCGGAAAGGCAGCTGGAGGCGTGCGAGGTCGAGCTGCGCCAGGCCGTGCTGGCCGCGCGCCGCCGCGGAGGCGTCGAACCCGGGCGGCCGTGACCTCGGCGACGCGCTCTCTGGCACGCAGCACGTAGCGCAGGGCTTCAGCCCTGCGGCTGTTCGCTGTCCGCTGTCTGCTTCGTCCCAATGATCCTGATCGTCGACGACGACCCCTCGGTGACCGCTTCGCTGGCGCTCGCGTTGAAGCAGGCCGGCCGGCCGTCGCACGCCGTGTCGTCGCCCTCGGCGGCCCTCTCGTGGCTCGAGCGCGAGCCCTGCGCGCTGGTGCTCCAGGACATGAACTTCTCCCGCCGGACGTCGGGCGAGGAGGGACTCGAGCTTCTCGCCCGCATCAGGGGTCTGCGTCCCGATCTGCCGGTCATCCTGATCACCGCCTGGGGGTCGATCGGTCTCGCCGTCGCCGGCATGAAGGCCGGTGCCTCGGACTTCATCACCAAGCCCTGGACCAACGAGCAGCTGCTGCACAGCGTCAGGTCGGTGCTTGGCGTGTCGGCGGCACGGCCCGGGGAGGCGGGGACGCGGGGCCCGGATCGCGAGGAACTGGACGCCCGCTACGATTTCGGCGCCCTGGTCGGACGCGACCCGCGCCTGTTGCGGATCCTCGAGATCATCGGCCGCGTGGCCCCTACCGATGCGTCGGTGCTCATCACGGGGGAGAGCGGCACCGGCAAGGAGCTGGTGGCCGAGGCGGTGCACCGCAACAGCCGCCGGCAGCGCGGGCCCTTCGTCAAGGTGAACCTGGGAGGCATCTCCTCGACGCTGTTCGAGAGCGAGATGTTCGGTCACGTGAAGGGGGCCTTCACCGACGCGCGCAGCGACCGGAAGGGCCGCTTCGAGATGGCCGACGGCGGGACGATCTTCCTGGACGAGATCGGCGACCTCGACGCGTCGTCCCAGGTGAAGCTCCTGCGCGTGCTGCAGGACCGCACCTTCGAGGTGCTCGGATCGAGCCTGCGCCGCGCGGTGGACGTGCGGGTGGTGACCGCCACGAACCGGAACCTCGGCGAAAAGGTCGACCGCGGGGAGTTCCGCGAGGACCTGCTGTACCGCATCAACCTAATCGCGGTGCACCTGCCGCCGCTGCGCGAGCGGCGCGACGACATCCCCGTGCTCGCGGCGAGCTTCCTGCAGACGGTGGGCGCCGTCTACCAGCGCGACGGCCTTGCGATGAGCCCGGCAGCCGTGCGTTGGCTCCAGGGGCTGCCGTGGCCGGGGAACGTCCGGCAGCTGCGCCAGTGGATCGAGCGAACAGTGCTCGTGTCCGCCAGGCCGGTGCTCGAGGTCGAGGACTTCCAGGCGACTTCCGAGATGGAGCCCCCCGCGAGCCGCGACGACGGGCTGCCGACGGTCGGCAGCATGACCCTCGACGAGATCGAGAAGGGGATGATCCAGAAGTCGCTGCGGCACCACGGTGGCAACATCAGCCGCGTCGCCGAGTCACTCGGGTTGAGCCGCGCCGCCCTCTACCGCCGCCTCGAGAAGTACGGGATCGAGACGTGACGCTCAGCCGCTGGCTCATCGCGTACCTGGTCGTCCTCCACCTGCTGGTCGCCGCCCTTGCCTTCGTCTTCCTCCGCGCGAGCCCCTGGTGGCTCGTCCCCATCGAGCTGCTGCTGGTCATCTCGCTCGCCCTCGGCCTCTACCTGGTGAACCGGATCTTCGGCGCGCTGGCCCTGGTGCGCGAGGCGCAGCAGCTGCTCGACGACGGCGACTTCATGTCGCGGGTCTGCGAGGTGGGACAGCCCGAGGTGGACCGGATCATCCGGCTGTTCAACCGGCTCAACGACCGGCTGCGCGAGGAGCGCGTGCAGCTGCAGGAACAGCACCACTTCCTGGGCCGAATGCTCGAGGTATCGCCGCTCGGGGCGCTCTTCCTCGACTTCGACGGGCGGGTCGCTCACGCAAACCCGGCGGCGGAGCGGCTCCTCGGCCAGGGCTTCGCCGACCTGGCGGGCCGCGCCCTCGCGGAGGTGGGAGGGCCGCTCGCCGAGGCGGCCGCCGGGCTGCCGGCCGGCCAGTCCACGGTCGTCTCGCTCTGGGGCGGCCGCCGCGTTCGCTGCCACCACGGGTCGTTCCTCGACCGCGGCTTCGCGAGAAGCTACGTGCTGTTCGAGGAGCTGACCGAGGAGCTGCGGCAGTTCGAAAAGGCGGCATACGGGAAGCTGATACGGACCATGTCGCACGAGGTGAACAACTCGGTGGGGGCCTCGAACTCGCTGCTTCACTCGTGCCTCAACTACGCCCCGGAACTGCCGCCCGAGCACCGCGCCGATTTCGAGTCGGCCCTCTCGATCGCCATCGACCGCACCGATCAGCTGAACGCGTTCATGCGGAGCTTCGCCGACGTAATCCGGCTGCCGCCCCCCGCCCGGCACCCGTGCGACCTGCGCGAGCTGGTGGCCGGCGTCGAGCGGCTGGTGCGCGCGCAGTGCGAGGAGCGCCGGGTGGCGTGGTGCTGGGACGTCGAGGAGGAGCCGGGGACCGTCTCGCTCGACCGCGCGCAGATGGAGCAGGTCCTGCTGAACGTGGTGAAGAACGCCCTCGAGGCCGTCGGCGAAGACGGGACGATCGCCGCCCGCTTCACCCGCCGCGAAGGGCGCCCGGCGCTCGTCATCGAAGATTCCGGCCCGGGGCTCTCGGCCGACGCCCGTCAGAACCTCTTCACACCCTTCTTCAGCACCAAGGAGTACGGCCAGGGCATCGGCCTGACCCTCGTGCAGGAGATCCTGGGGCAGCACCGCTTCCAGTACTCGCTCGACAGCCCTCCCGGCGGCCCCACGCAATTCACGATCGTATTCTGATCAGATCGTGCAGAAGGTGCAGATGGTGCAGGGGGTGCTGAAGGTGCAGTGCTGAGGGTGCCGGAGGTGCTGGTGCCGGAGGTGCTGGTGCCGGAGGTGCTGGTGCCGGAG
>DAOPQX010000267.1:0-5064 GCA_035348395.1 Vicinamibacterales bacterium
CCATGATCGGCGGTCACCACCAGCACGCCCCCTGCCGCCCGCACGACCGGAAGCAGCCGCTGGAGCGCCAGGTCGACCGCCTCGACCGCGACCCGGATGGCCGGCACGTTGCCCGTGTGCCCGACCATGTCGCCGTTCGCGTAGTTCACCCGGACGAACTTGTAGCGCCCCGACCGGATCGCGGCGATGGTCGCGTCGGTGATCTCGGCCGCCTTCATCCACGGCCGCTGGTCGAAGACCACGCGGTCGGAGGGGACTTCCTCGTAGCGCTCGAGCCGTTCGTCGACGTACCCCGAGTTGTTCCCGTTCCAGAAGTAGGTGACGTGGCCGTACTTCTGCGTCTCGGAGATGGCGAACGAGGTCACGCCCGCGGCGCAGAGGTACTGGGAGATCGTCTGGTCGATCGCGGGCGGCTCGACCAGGAAGTGCTTCGGGATGAGGGCATCGCCGTCGTACTGCATCAGTCCGGCGTAGAAGACGTCGGGCACCCGCACCCGGTCGAACTCGGCGAAGGCCGGCTCCTCGAAGGCGCGCGAGATCTCGATCGCGCGGTCGCCCCTGAAATTGAAGAAGACCACCGCGTCGCCGTCCTCGATGGGGCCGACCGGCGTGTCGTCCCGGGCCACGACGAAACTGTCCAGGTACTGGTCGGTCGCGGCCGGGTCTTCCCGGTAGTAGGTCTCCACCGCCTCGCGCGCGCTGCCGAAGCGGCGGCCCACGCCGAGCACGTGGGCCTTCCACCCCCGCTCGACCACCGCCCAGTTGGCGTTGTACCGGTCCATCGTCGTCACCATGCGGCCGCCGCCCGACGCCACCTGGTAGTCGAGGCCGCGCGCGTTCAGGCGCTGCAGCTCGGCCTCCAGGGCGTCGAGGTAGGTCAGCGCGCTCCGCTCGCCCACGTCGCGGCCGTCGAGCAGCGGGTGCACGCGAACGCGCCGCACGCCCTCGTCGGCGGCCCGGCCGAGCATCGCGAAGAGGTGGGAGATGTGGCTGTGGACGTTGCCGTCCGAGAGCAGGCCGATGAAGTGCAGGGTGCCGCCGGCCAGGCCCCGCGCGGTCGCCGCGCGCCACGACGCCCCCTGGAAGAGCGCCCCGCCCGAAATCGCCTCGTTCACCAGGCGGGCCCCCTGCGCGAACACCCGCCCGGCGCCGAGCGCGTTGTGCCCCACCTCGGAGTTACCCATGTCGTCGTCGGACGGCAGCCCCACCGCGGTGCCGTGCGCCTTGAGGCGCGTCGACAGCGGCTCGGCCAGCAGGGCGTCGAGCACCGGCGTGTAGGCGAGGAAGACGCCGTCGGACTCGTCGCGGCGGCCGAGGCCGACGCCATCGAGGATGAGAAGGACCACCGGGCCGGGAAACGCCGCGTACCCGGGAATCGGATCAAGTCGAAGGTCGGTCATGCGTTCTACAGTAACCGATCCGGTCGGGGACGTGATCCGGCAGTTGGCATCCAGGCTGCAAGCCGATTCTGTCGAGGAGAGCGCATCTCATGGAACAGTCGACTGCTTCGCCGGACACGACCACGTGGCAGCGGCTCGACGCCGCCGTTCGGCCCGGCGGGGCCCTGCCCGCCGAACCGCCCCGTTCCACGGCCACCGGCCGGATTGGGGCCGCCGTGGGAACCCTGGGAGGACGGCTCCGATCGCCGTCGGTCACCGGGCGGGTCGGCGCGGCGGACGCGGTCGGCCGCGGGCTGCAGCGCGCGGGGGCGTACTTCGACACGCACGATTTGCCCGACATCCGGAACGATCTCGAGCGGCTCATCGTGAGGCGGCCGGTCGCCTCGGTCTTGCTGGCGCTGGGCGTCGGATACCTGGCCGGGCGCGCCGTGTGGAGGTAGGGGAATGGCCGAGGAACGGGACCAGGCGTCGTTCGCCTCGTTGCTGAGCGGCGCGATCAACGACGTTCGAGAGCTCTTCCGGCAGGAAGTCTCGCTCGCGCGGGCCGAGATCCGGCAGGAGGTGACCAACGCCAAGTCGGCGGCCGTCAAGCTCGGCGCCGCAGCCGTCACCGGGCTGTTCGCGACGCTGCTCCTGCTGATCGCCCTGGCGCGCGGCCTCAGCGACCTGTTCGCGATGCCCGTGTGGGCCGGCTTCACCATCGTCGGGGGAGTTCTGGCGATCGCGGCGGGCGTGCTGGTGGCGGTTGCATGGCCGAACATCAAGTCGGTGAGCCCGATGCCCGAGCGCACGGTGCGCACGATGAAGGAGAATCTCGAATGGGTGAAGCGGCAGACAAGCTGAGCCAGCCGGAGCGGATCGAGCAGCGCATCGAGCAGACGCGGTCGCGCCTCGACGACAAGCTCAGCGCCATCGAGCAGCGGGCCCGCGACGCCGTGTCGGTTCGCCGTCGCGTCGCCGGACGGCCGTGGACCGTCGTCGGCGGCGCGGCCGCCGTGGGCCTCGCCGCCGGCCTCGTGAAGGGATGGCGCGGGAGGGACGACCGCTAGTGGGTTCGGCCTGGGACCGCTCGTCGCTGATCGATTGGGACAACGCCGCGCACGAGGTGGCCCTGCTCGACTGGCGCGCCCGCAGCCGCGAGTGGGGTCTCGTGCCCTTGGTTGACGTGTGCCTGCCCTTGCGCTTGGCGGCGGCCTCCGCCACCACCGACCCTCCTTCCTTCCTGACGCCTGGCGCTGAAGGGGCGACCCGGGACACTGCGAGCGTCTGCCGCCGGCTCCTCGAGGAAGACGATCCGGAGGCCATGAAACCCCACCACCAGATCGGGCTTCAGCGCGAGGCGGGCGAGCCTCGCGGCGAGGGAGGGCAGGGAGGCGACGACGAGGAGGACGAGGACCTCGAAGACGGCGACGAGGAGGACCTGGAGGAAGGCGAGGAGGAGGAAGCGAGCGAAGCCGAGGGGGCGGCGGAGGCGGAACCGCAGGAGGCTGCCGCGGAGGCCGGCCCGGGCGAGGAAACCGACCTCGTGCGTGCGTACTTCCGGCAGATCTCGCGCTGGAAGCTGCTGCGGCCGGAGCAGGAAGCGGAGCTGGGGCGACGAATCGAGGAAGCGCGGGCAGGACTGCAAGGAGCGCTCGCGCGGATCCCCCCTGCCCTCGATACGCTGCTCGCGCTGGCCGACCGCGTGCGCCGCGGCGAGGCGTCAGTGGCGGAGCTGGTGCTGTTCCCCGACGGCGGCGAACTGGTGGAGGAGCGCGTGCGGCCCGTGATGCGGGCCCTCGCCCAGGCGGCGCGCCTCGAACGGTGCCGCCAGCACTACGCCAGCCGGCCCGCCGACGCGAGCCGCCTCGAGCGTGTCGAGGCGTTGCTCGCCCGCCTGGTTGCGGGACTCCCGCTTCGCCCTGTCTTCGTGGACGAACTGATGGTGCGCGTGAACGAGCTGGCACACCGCCACGGCATGCCGGTCGACGCCCCGCACAGCGAGCCAGCGGGCGGGGCTGCCCGTGCCGACGCCCCGCCGCAGCATCTCGATCTCGGGCTGCCGGTGCCCCTGTTCCGCGAGCGGCTCCTCGAGGCGGGGCGCCACCACGAGCGCATCGTGGCCGCCAAGCGCGAGCTGCTCGAGGCGAATTTACGGCTCGTGGTCTCGATCGCGAAGCGCTACCAGAACCGCGGGCTCTCGCTGCTCGACCTGATCCAGGAGGGCAACCTTGGGCTGATGAAGGCCGTGGACCGCTTCCAGTACCGCCGCGGCTTCCGCTTCGCCACCTACGCAACCTGGTGGGTGCGGCAGGCCGTTTCGCGCGCGGTCGCCGACTACGGGCGGACGATCCGGCTGCCAGTCCACGTCATCGAGATGCTGAACCGGCTGGCGAGGGCGCAGCGCGAGCTGCGCGAGCAAACGGGCAACGAGCCGACGCCCGAGGAGCTGGGGGCGCGGCTCGACATGCCCGTGGGCAAGGTGCAGCTGCTGCTCGAGGCCGTCCGGCTCCCCTACTCGCTCGACATGCCTGTGGGCGAGGACGAGGAGACGGGGCTCGGGGCGCTTCTCGAGGACCCGTCGCGGCCGTCGCCCGAGGCGCGCGTCCTCGAACGCGATCTGGCCGACCGGATCGAGCGGGCGCTCGACGTCGTGTCGGAGCGCGAGCGCGAGATCCTGCGCCTCCGCTACGGCATCGGCACCGGCGAGGAGCGGACCCTCGAGGAGATTGGCCGCCGCCTCTCGATCACGCGCGAGCGCGTGCGGCAACTCGAGGCGCGTGCGCTCGAAAAGATCCGGCGTCACGCGGACCGGGCAGCGTAACCTCTCGCCGGGCGACCACAAGGGTCCTACCCGGGCGACCACAAGGGTCGCCCCTACTTACTGACAATCGTCGTGTCGTTGGTCGGCCCGCCCGGGGCGCTGTTGAAGTAGCGCGACGGACTGAGCACGATCTGGTCGAGGCTCACCCCGTCCTCCCGCAACTGGATCCGCATGGTGTGCGAGCCGCTCGAGGCGAAGGTGACGGCGGTGGCCTGCGAGAGCCAGTACGCTCCGTTCTGCCATCCCCAGTTGTTCAGGCTCGTGGCCGTGCCGCTGGTCGCCAGGTTCACCAGGAGCCCCGAGGTCGAGTTGATCGCGTAGGCGGGCGAGCCGTTCACCCGCGCGTCGGAGAACTGCACCCAGACCGCGTCGTTGAACTTCGAGTTGTTCAGCGCCTTCAGGCGCAGCCACACGCGGTAGGGCGTCCCGGCCGGGGCGCTGAAGGTGACATCCACGTAGTGCGCGGGGCCCGCCAGCGGCGCGTCGGCAGCCGCAAAGCCGGTGTCGGTGCTGACCAGCGCCACGCCGTTCGGCGATCGGGCGTCGGAGCCGATGCTCCACGCGCCGTGCACGGAGCTGGCGGCAACGTCGCTCGCGTAGATCACGATGTCGCCGGCCGAACTGGGCGGTGGCGGCGGCGGCGCCGAACTGGCCGTCACGGTCACCTGGTCGAACTGCGCGGTGTTGAGCGCCGAGATCGTATGGCTCGTCACCGCGAGGCCCACGTAGATCGACGAGCCAAGGGCGACGGTGGTGCTCCCGACCGGCGTCCACGTGGTCCCGTCGTTCGACACGAACGACGTGATGGTGTCGCCCGAACGCGAGAGCCGCAGCCACTCCGGCCGGCTGGCGGTCGTCCCC
>DAOPQX010000268.1:0-5022 GCA_035348395.1 Vicinamibacterales bacterium
CCACGACGATCACGGTGGGGGACGCCTGCCCTTGAGACGCGAGCGACTCCAGCAGCCGGCCGAGCTGAGCGTCAGCGTACGCCACCTCGCCGTCGTACTCGTTGCCGCCCGCCCGCTCGGTCCAGCCAGAGGGCGGGTCGTACGGGGCGTGGGGGTCGTACAGGTGAACCCACAGGAAGAACGGCGCGCCGGGCGGCTGCGAGGCAAGCCAGGCGACCGCGCGGTCGACAACCGCCTCACCCCGCCGCTCGGCCTCCGGCTCGCCCGCCACCTCGTCGCGCCTCGCGATCTCGGCGTCGTAGGTGTCGAAGCCTTCCGCGAGGCCGAAGCGCGGGTCGAGCACGTAGGCGCCGACGAAGGCGCCCGTGCGGTAGCCCGCCCCGCGAAGCACCGTGGCAAGCGTCGGCGTGCCGGCCGCAAGGCGGTGCGCACCGTTCAATCGCACGCCGTGCCTGGGCGGCAGCAGGCCAGTCATCAGCGAGGCGTGGGCGGGAAGGGTGAGCGGCACCGGGCTGCGCGCGTTCAGGAATCGCGTCCCGCGCGCGGCAAGGGCGTTGAGCGACGGCGTGAGGGCGCCGCCGGTGCGGTCGGCGCGCAGCGTGTCGATGGACACGAGCAGAACGTTCGGTCGCGTGGCGGGATGGCCGGTGGCGCGCCCGCCGGGCCGCGGCAGCAGCCACCACGCGGCAGCGGCCATCGCGAGGAGCCCGGCAGCGATGATGATCGGCCTGAAAGAGCGTCCCATGGCGGGTGAGAGGCGGCGGCGTGCCGCCTCTCCTGTGGAGTGTAAGGGAAAACGGGCGGGCACGGAGGCCCGCCCTGTCGATCAGAACGAGAAGCGGAACCCGATCTGGCCGACCCGCTGCTCGGGGTTCTGGAAATCGCCCGCGAACTCGGTCGGCTGCATGAAGTCGGGGTTCGGTGCGCCGGTCCCGAAGAACTGCCTGGTGAGGAAGCCGGACGGGTTCTTCGCGTTGAACAGGTTGAAGATCTCCCCGATGGCCTCCACGTGCGCGCTCTGGAACAGGCGGAAGCTGCGCGACACCCGCAGGTTGAACTGCGTGCGCCATGCGCCGCGGCTGCAGTTCCAGGTCTCGCAGGCGCCGATGTCCTTCGGCGCCTCGCCGATCGACGTGAACTGGTAGGCGCGCTCCGGCAGGTCGTTGATCACGCTGTCCAGGTTGAGGTCCTGCCCGTGGTAGGTGGCAACCGGCAGCCTCGACCGGAACGTGAACATCGGCGCGATGGTGAACCCTCTCGTCTGGATGACGCTGGCGATGGTCCCCTTGTGCCGGGCGTCGGTCCGGCCCGCCGGCCCGAACGTTTTCGGGTCGTCGAACAGCTTCGTGTGGTCCTGCAACACGTCGGTGTTCAACTCGTCGGTGCCGTTGCCGAGGTGGCTCTTCGCCGACGAGAGCGTGTAGGTCACGGTGAGGTCGAACCCCCGCGACATCCGGCGCTTCAACCCGAAAATGCCGGCCACGTACCGGCTCTTCGCCTGGCTGATCGCTCCCCTGGTGGATGAGGAGTTCGGCTGGAGGTTGAGGAACGTCAGGCGCCGGGTCCTCGTCCCGGGAATGTAGGTGTTGATCACCGACCGGGTGTTCAGGTGACGGCCGTCGGCCCGGACGAAGTCCGCCGTGAAGACGGTGGAGCTGGTCAGCTGGTGCGACCACCCGACGGCCGTCTGGTAGGTCCGCGGCATCTTCAACCGCGGGTCCACCCACTGGCCGTACAGCGGGAGTTCGTTGGGGTCAGCCTGGTTCTGGCCCAGGATGTTGGAGAGCGGCTGCCCGATCCGGTAGAACGAGCCGTCGGGGTTCCTGATGCCGGTCGAGTCGGAGATGTCGATGACGTCACCGAATCGCCCCTGGGCGTCGAAGGCGGCGAACAGGCCGTTCGAATTGGTGTAGGCCATGTCCATGTAGATGCCCCACCCGGCCCGGATGACGTCACGGCCGTCGCCGCGAAGGTCCCACACCGCGCCGATCCGCGGCTGGATGTTGCTCTTGTCCTCTTCGGGGTCGAGCCCCGCGTTCTCGAGGCCCTTGATGCCCTTGAGGAGCCCCGCCTTCCCGGCCGCCTGGATCTTCACGAAGTTCGGGTTGTTCGACTGGTCGTACTGGTACCCGCTGAGGTAGTCGTAACGAACGCCCAGGTTCAGCGTCAGGTCGTTGGTGAGCCGCCAGTCGTCCTGGAAGTACATCCCGTACTGCTTCATCGGGATGTTGGCCTTGGCTTCCCCGTCGGCCATCGAGACGGCCGCCAGCGGGCCATCGATCGTGTCGTCCATGTGCGAGTAGTACATGACGCCCTTGCCCGATTCGAACGTCACGTACAGCCGCGGCTCGTTGATGAAGTTCACGCCCACCTTGAAGTCGTGGCCCAGACCGCCGCCCCCCGTGAGGTGCCACGAGAAGTCGTCGCGGAACTGCCACTTCTTCTGGTTCGTCATCTGCGGCGTGTTGACGCTCTGCCCGACGTAGACGCCGTTCGGGAAGGCCTGGGCCGGGTCGGTGCTGTTGGCGCTGATGCCGTTCAGGAACGTGGCGTACTGGAAGATGAACTCGTTCAGCTTCGACCCGCCGAGCACCCAGTTGTGGTTCACGTTCACCGAGTTGAACGTGTTCTTGCTGTCGCCCCACGAGCTGGGGGGCGAGTTCGGGCTCGCACCGTACGGCTGCGAGTTCTGGTTCCGCCCGTAGCGCACCGACACGAAGTGCTTCGGGCTGAGGTTCATGGTGACCTTGGTGGTCACCAGGGTCTCACGGTAGGGCGTGTCGTACACGCCGTCCAGCTCGGGGAACAGCCCCAGCGTGTCCACCGCCTGCCTGGTGTCCTGCTGCGTGCGCTCGAACGCCGCGAAGTAGTGGATGCGGTCGAGGATCATCGGCCCGCCGAGCGAGCCGCCGTACTGATACCTGCGGTAGTCCTGCTTGGGCAGATCGCTTGCCTTCTCGGTCTGCGTCGTGGCGTTCATCGACTTGTCGCGGAACATCGTGAACCAGCTGCCGCGGTACTGGTTCGTCCCGCTCTTGGTGACGATGTTCATCACGCCGCCCTGGCTGCGGCCGAACTCCGCCTTCGAGCGCGAGGTGACGAACGCGAACTCCTGGATGGCCTCGAGCGGGAACAACTGCAGCAGGCCGCCGACGGTGTCGTCGTTGTTGTCGCCGCCGTCGATCTGGTAGTTGACGTTCCGGCCGTTCCCCCCGTTGATCTGCGGCGAGAACTGCGTGCTCTTGGTCGGGTCGGAGTGGAACCCCAGCGCCACGCCGGGGATCGTGACGGCCAGGTTCGCGAACTGCCGGCCGTTGAGCGGCATCGACTCGATGCGCCCCACCTCGACGACGCCCCCGATCGCCGAGTTGGTAGTCTCGATCAGCGGCGTCTCGCCGGTCACCGTCACCGTCTCCGACATCGATGCCAGCTTGAGCCCGACGTCCAGCGTGACGGTCTGCGTGACGTTGACCACGACCCCCTTTCGCTCGAGGACAGCGAAGGACGCCAGCTCGTACCTGATGTCGTAGGTGCCGACCGGCAGCGCCATGAGGCGGTACAGCCCCTGGCCGTCGGTGGTCTCGGTGCGAACGAACCCGGTCGCCACCTCCCGCGCCGTGACCGAGACGCCGGGGAGGGCCGCGTTCTGTTCGTCGGTAACCCGGCCGGCGATGTTACCGGCCGTCTGCTGCGCGAGCGCCGGGACCGCGGCGACGCACAGCAGGATGAGCGAGACGAGCACCATCCTTCGCATGCCCGACCTCCTGAGGAAAGAACCGCTGCGACGAGAATGAGGCGACCGACACGCTGTCGAATCGAAGGACCGCCGACCGGACGTGGGAAGGGCCGCCGCCGAACGGGGAGACGCCGCGCGCGAGTACGCCGCCGAACGAACCGACGGGCGCCGCCGGGAGTGGGTGGGTGGGGACGGTCAAGAGACTACCGCGCCGCGGCGGCCGCGTCCAGTGAAATGCAGACCGAATCCGGTGTGACGAATCGCGCCCCGCACTGGACTCCAACCATCCAACTTCAAAGCGGTCTGAGCCGGTCCCGCTCGATCAGCGAACTGCGGCCAGCAGCCGCTCGACCTCGCGCCGCTGCGGAGTCCCGGCCGGCAGGCGGCGCAGCAGTTGGTCCGCTTCCCGGGCGGCCTCGTCTCGTTGTCCCGCGCGGGCGAGCACGCGCGCCAGGTTGAAGCGCGCCTCGTGAAGGTCGGCGTCGATCGCGAGGGCCGACCGCAGGGCGGCCACGGACTCGGGCAGTCGTCCGAGCGCGGCCTCGGCAATCCCCACGTTCGCCAGCACCACCGCGTTGCCGGGCTCCACCGCCGCCCCTGCCCGCAGCACGGCAAGGGCCTGGCGGGCGTCCCCGCGCCGGCCCAGGCAGAGGGCCAGGCCCAGATAGGGATCGGCCGATGGAACGCGCGCCGCGATCGCCGCACGGAAGTGGGGTTCGGCCTCGCGCGGGCGCCCCTCCTCGAGGAGCACGTAGCCGAGGCGCTGGCGCGCCTGCCCGTTGTCGGGGTCCTCGTCCACGATCGCCTCGAGCAGGGCCTTCAGCGCCGGCCCGGTCACCTCACCCGACACCGCCTGCTGAATCCGCGCGGCGAGCGCCTTGCGGTCTTTCGGATCGGGACGAGGTCCCTCGCCGGCGGGAGCGCCCTGCACGTACCCCAGCGCCGCCAGGCGCGATCGCGCCTCCGCGTCGGCGGGCGCCGCCTCGGTGAGAGCGGCAGGCCCGAAGCGCCCGACCCGATCCAGCAGGCGCGCGAGCGTCGCTGCCTCGTTGCGCGGCTGCATCTCTCCCGGGTCGGCCGACAGGTCGTACAGCTCGGGCCGGGGCGCCTCGATCGCCTTCCAGCGCCCGGAGCGGATGCTGCGGAGCGGGCTCCAGCCGAAGTCGAGCAGCGGCGCGTACGACTCGGCGTAGAGGTCGCGGACGGGCAGCGCGCGCTTCCCAAAGGAAGGCGAGAGGTCGATCCCGTCCGACTCGATCGGCTCGACGCCCAGCAGCCGAGCGACG
>DAOPQX010000269.1:0-5006 GCA_035348395.1 Vicinamibacterales bacterium
CGGCGGACGACCTCGTCGAGGCCGGGCTCGTAGATCGGCAGCGTGTCGCTGTTCCAGGCGGCGATACGCTCGGCGTTGATGTCAACGACCGTGACCCGGGCGTGCGCGCACCGGTCGGCGATGACGGCCATCGTCGGGCCGCCGACGTAGCCGGCCCCAATGCAGAGGACGTTCACGGGGTTGGGCATAACCTAGCGAGAATAGGCGGAGCTGCGCGGCCCCGTCAACGGGATCAGGGTCCCAATCAGCAGCGCCGGCTTCCGTGCCGGCGAGTAGGACCGGCGTCCCGCCCGTGTCGGCCCTACTCCCTCCGCCTCGCGATCCCCAGTTCCTCGAGCCGTTCGGGCACCTCTTCGCCGTGGCCGTCGGCCGTGACCTGCTTGTCGATGTAGAGGATCTTTCCGTCGGTGCCGATGTAGAAGGTCCAGCGGCGTGGGATGGGGCGCTCGTCCGTCACGACGCCGTAGGCGCGCGCCACCTTCCTCTCCGGGTCGCTCAGGATCGGGTGCGGAAGGTCGAGCATGTCGGCGAGCTGCCGGTTCGTCTCCACCGAGTAGACGCTCGCCTCGAAGAAGGCCACATCGTAGGGGCGCACCTCGCTGCCGCGCTCACGGCGCGGCTCGCAGTCCCTGGTTCAAAGGGTGGCGAACAGCTTGGGGAACCACGCGACGACCACGGGGCGGACGCCGAGGAAGTCGGCAAGGCTGTAGGTGCGGCCATCGCTGGCGGCAAGCGTGAAGGCGGGCGCCGGGTCGCCCGGCTGGAGCGGCCGTTCCTGAGCCGCGACGGTTCGCACGCCGCAGAACAGCGCCGCAAGCACGAGAAGCGCGGAAGCCCTCCGCGCCGGTGCAATCCTCATTGGGTCAGTATAGCGAACGCTCCAGCCCCTGGCCTCCTGGCCCCTGGCAGGTTGCCTACATCCTTCCTTTTGCATACTGCATTCAGGCCGCGCTCTTCAGCGGCCTGCCAGCTCCCCCATCACTCCCTCCACCACCCGATCGCAGCGGGGGGCGTGGAACTGGAAGGCATCGGCGGCGGCGGTGCCGGTCCTCGAGAAGAGGTCGTCCTTCAGCAGGCCGCGGGCGCGGTGCAGGCGTGTCTTGACGGCCTCGTCGGTGAGCCCCAGCGCCTCGGCGACCTCCGCGGTGGACATCCCCTCGACCTCGCGCAGCATGAACACCTCGCGGTAGCCCGGGGCCAGCGTGTCGATCGCGGTCTCGAGCAGCGCGCGCAGCTCGAACGAGAAGGCGCGGTGCTCGGGCGACGGGTCTGCGGCGGCGAAGCGGCGGTCGGCATCCTCGCGCCCGTCCTCGTCCGGAAAGCCGGTTTCCATGCGGACCCCCTGCCGCCTGGCGCGGCCGATCGCCTCGTTGACGGCGATCCTCGTCAGCCACGTCGAGAACCGCGCGCGCCCGGCGAACTGCGCCAGGTGGGCGTAGGCGTCGAGGTACGCCTGCTGCATCGCGTCCTCGACCTCGCGCTCGTCGCCGAGCACGGCGCGCACGGCCCGGTAGACCCTCGTGTTGTGGCGGCGCACCAGGATCTCGAAGAGCGCCGTCTCGCCGTGGAGGACGCGGTCCACCACCTCCTCGTCGGTCAACGCCTGAGCGGCCGTGCCCACAGCCATGCTGCCCTCCTTCCCCATTAGAGATCGCCGGTGGCGAAAGGTGACACGGCAGTTGCGGGGCCGCCATCGGGCGGCAAGTGAAGCTCTGCCACGCGTGCGCCGCCGCGCGCTCAGTGCTGGCAGGAGGTGAAGAGCGATGAGACACGAACTGGAGACCGCGTACTGGGCCCTGCGGCCGGCGATCGGGGCCACCGCCTTCCTGGCCGGATTGGACAAGTACTTCAACCTGCTGGCGAACTGGACCGACTACGTCAGCCCGCTCGCGCTGGAGGTCCTGCCGTTCGGCGCGACGACCCTGATGCAGGTCGTCGGCGTGGTGGAGATTGCGGTCGGGCTCGCGATCCTGCTGGGCTGGACCCGCCTCGGGGCGTACGTGGCGAGCGCCTGGCTGGCCGCGATCGCGCTGAACCTGGTGACCACCGGGCGGTACTTCGACATCGCAGTGCGCGACCTGGTGATGGCGGTCGCCGCGTACACCCTGGCCCGGCTGGCCGAGGTGCGCGGCACGGCGGAGGCGGCGGTTCCCCAGCACACGCGGATCTTCGAGGGGAATTCGGAGCATGCCCGCGACAGGCTGCGCGCGTGAGCGTCGCCCGCACTGTCGTGTGCCGCTACACCCGGGCGGCTGTCGGCGGCACGCGGCGGGCGAACGCCGGCGGCGGCGCGATCGCGCGTGCAGAATCACGCGTCTTCCCGTCGCGCGCCCGCGGACCCGGGTTTGCATCTCGGCGGCCGGCGCGCTCCAGTGGACGGGCGTTCCCGCCCGTCGGTCGTAGCAGGGGCGTCCTCTCACAGTTGGTAGGACGGGCGTCCTTTGCCCGTCCCCGTGATCTCACTGTCGAGCCGGAGACGGCTCGAAGGAGTCTCCATGCCCCCCCTTCATCGACGGACCGGCATTGCCGTGGTCGTCCTCGCGTTCGCCGCCTCGCTCCTCGTCCCCGCCGCTGGCATCGCTCAGCAGGCTCAGCAAACGCCGCAGGCCCAGCAGGCTCCGCAGCCGGGCGCGATGTCGCAGCCCGGGGCCTCGGCGACGGAGCTCTACCACGTTCACTTCGTGAAGGCGACGCCCGGCAAGCTCACGGAACTGATCGCGGCGTACCAGGACTCGCCGGTGCCGCCGGGCGAGCCTGGCCGCCCCCTCGTTTTCCGGCACCTGCAGGGCGACGACTGGGATCTCCTCGTGTTGTCGCCGCTGGGCAAGGAGGAGACGCTCTCGACGTCCGCGAGCGCCGAGCAGCAGCAGTGGAGCGAACGCACGCGCGGGCTGCGGGCGCAGCACGCGGACACCTTCACCGCGGGTCCGGCGTGGGCGGATCTGCAGGCACGGCTCAACGACGCCCCGCGCGCGACGGGGACGGCGGGAACGGCGGCAGAGCCCACGGCCGGACGCCTCTACATCGTCACGACGTACCGTTCGCTCCCCGGGCACCGCGATCAGCTGGCGAGCGTGCTGAACCGGGTCGCGGCGCTCTACCCCGATCGCCGCACCATCCTGCAGCACGTCGAGGGGGCGCCGTGGGAGTTCGTGATGCTGTCGCGATACGACTCGTGGAACGCGATCGGCACCGACGAAACCGCGCCGCCCGAGAACCTGCGCAAGCAGGGGTTCGCCAGTCAGGAAGCCATCGGGACGGAGCTGCGGCAGCACGTGGCCGAGCACCGCGACACGATCGTGCGGCTGGCGACGAAATGAAGTATCCGTGGAACACACCGCGGCGCGAGCAATTGATCCGCGGCCGGGGCGGTTGCTATACTAGGTAGCCGCCGCCGCGTGCGGCGGCTACGCCCGTCCGCTCCTGGCGAACGGGCCCTCCACCCTGGGTGGGCCGCTAGCTCAATTGGCAGAGCAGCAGACTCTTAATCTGCGGGTTGTAGGTTCGATTCCTACGCGGCTCACCAAAATTTCCCGAGCGCTTTCGCCAGGCGCTAAGTACCTGAAAAGCAGTGCCGTTGCGGCGGTTCGATTGAACCGTTTTCCGTCGTACGCGATCCCTTCCGGGAAGAACAGCTGCTGCAGGCGCTGCTTGTAGTCGAGCGACGCCTGAACCCACAGGTCCGCGGCGCGCGGCAGGATGCGTTCTGCGAAGGCCAGGATGCCCTGGACGTCGAGTTCGTCGACGGCGTCGGCATGCTGGTCCATCTGCGCGAGCGTCAGCTCCTCGCGCAGCCTGTCGCGTTGCCGCTCGTAGGTCTTGCCATCGATCGTCTGCGCAAACAGGAACGCGTCATCCAGGCGGTCGAGCTTCTGTTGGATGGCCTTGACGCGCTTCTCCTGGTCTGCCGTCCGGCCCCTCGCTTCGGCCCGCTGCTGTTCCCACACGTGCAGGATGCGATCCTTCACGAGCCGCATGTAGCCAGGGGACGGCTGCAAGAGCGCGAGTTCGTCAGCGAACGCGCCTTCGAGAGTGGCCTTGCCGACGTTCACCGCTCGACACTGTCGCTGACAGTGGTAGTACGCGTAGTGCCCGCTTCTCCCCTTCGACCAGCTTCCCGTCAGCGGTCGCCCGCACACATCGCAGCGGACGAAGCCTCGCAGTGGGAAATCAGGGTGGTTCCGCTGGCGCGGCCCGGACACGACCACGCGTCCATCGAGCACGGCCTGTGCGCGGTAGAACGTCGCATCGTCGACGAGCGGCTCGAAGTCGCCGCGCCCGGACACGCCGTAGTCGGGGCTCTCGACCCTGCCGATGTAGAGTGGGTTCCGCATCATCTGGCCGAGGCTCTGCGGAGAGATTCTCAGCCCCTTCCTGCTGCGAAGTCCCGCCTCGGTGGCGCGCGCGATCACTTCCTGCTTCGTGTAACGGCCCGTCGCCAGGTCTTCGAACGCTCGTCGCACCAGCGGCCCGCGCTCCGGGTCGTGCACCAGGCTCGCGCCCGACCACTTCGGTGCGTTCAGATACCCGAGCGGCGCCGGGAACGTCCACCGGCCAAGTTCCAGCGCCGCGCGCATGCCGGCACGCGTGCGGTCCGAGCGCACGTCGTTGTCGAACTGCGCGAAGGCGGCCAGCACGCCTTCCATCAGCTTGCCCGTGGAAGTGTCGTCGATCGGCTCGGTGACCGACCGCAGCGAGATGCCGAGTGAGTTGAGGTGGGCGCGGAGCGCGAAGTGGTCGAATTTCTCCCGTGCGAAGCGCGTGAGATTGTAGACGACCACGAAGTGGACTTTGCCCTTGTTTGTCCGGCAGTACTTCAGTAGCGCCTGGAGCTGGCTGCGATCCGTCGTCTTGGCGCTCTCGCCTTCCTCGTGAAAGCGCCCGACGATCTCGTAGCCCTGCCGGCGGCAGTACTCCTCGCAGGCGCGGAGTTGCGTCGGGAGACTCAGGTTCTCCGTCTGCTCCTTCGTGCTGACGCGCACGTAGATCACCGCGCCGACCATGTC
>DAOPQX010000270.1:0-5005 GCA_035348395.1 Vicinamibacterales bacterium
CAGGATTCAGGAGTCGGGATTCAGGATTCGGGAGCCGGAAGTCAGGTGGGGAGAAAATGCGACGCAGGATCCTCGCGTTGGCTGGCATGTCGGCGACGGCCGCAATCGCGATCGTGGCCGCTGCGACCTCCGTCGGCGATCCGCCGGTGCAGGTGCGCATGACTCGCGACGAGGCGCGGCAGCAGGTGGATGTCCTGGTGGACGGCAAGCCGTTCACGTCGTTCATCCACCGGCCGTCATTGAGGAAGCCCGTGCTCTTTCCGCTGCGGACGGCGGGCGGGAACGCGGTCACGCGCGGCTTCCCGCTCGAGCCGCGCCCCGGCGAGCGCGTCGATCATCCGCACCAGGTGGGCCTCTGGTTCAACTACGGCGACGTGGGCGGCTTCGACTTCTGGAACAACTCTGACGCCATCGGCGCCGCCGATCGGCCGAAGATGGGAACGATCGTCCACGAGGAGATGGGCGCGCTCCGCGAGGGCGAGGGGGAGGGCGAGCTGGAGGCCCGCATGAAATGGGTGGGCAGCGACGGCAAGGCGCTCCTCGCCGAGCACGCGCGGTTCGTCTTCCGGGGTGGGCCGGGCTGGCGATCCGTGGATCGCATCGCGCGGCTGCGGCCGCTGGCCGGCCGCGTGGCGATGCCCGACAACAAGGAGGGCATGCTCGGCCTCCGCGTCGCGCGGGCGCTCGAGATGCCGTCGAACCAGCCCGAGACCTTCACCGACGCGGCGGGCCGCCCCACCTCGCTGAAGGTGCTCGACAACGCGGGCGTGACCGGCCGCTACTTCACGAGCGAGGGGAAGACGGGCGAGGCGGTATGGGGCACACGCGCGCGGTGGTGCGCGCTCAGCGGCCGCCTGGGCGACGAGGTGGTCACCGTGGCCATCCTCGACCACCCGCTCAACCCCGGCTTCCCGACCTACTGGCACGCCCGCGGCTACGGCTTGTTCGCGGCGAACCCACTCGGCCAGAATGCGCTCAGCGGCGGCAGGGAAACACTGGGGTTCGCGATCGAGGCGAACGACACCGCCACGTTCCGGTACCGCATCCTCATCCTGTCCGAGGCCGCCACCAAGGAGCGGCTCGAAGCGGAGTACAAGGAGTTTGCCTCGGCGTACCGGTGATCCCGTCGCAGATCCTCGATCTTCGACCCCTGAGCTTCGTCCTGAATCCCGACTCCTGACTCCTGAATCCCGACTCCTGACTCCCGAATCCCGCTACTCCCTGATCTCCCTGATCTTCACCGACCGGAACGACACGCGGTCGCCGTGGTCCTGCAGCAGGATGTGCCCCTTGGGGGCCTCGCCGAACCTGGGCCACACGGTGTACTTGCTGTGCGCCACCAGCGCCCGCCACATCTGCGTGCCGCGCTCGTACTCGACGGTCTTGAAACCGTTCAGCCAATGCTCCACGTGCTGCCCGCGGGCCACGATCCGCGCCCGGTTCCACTCGCCGACGCCGTTGAAGCGCACGTTCTCGGGCGGGATCAGGTCGTAGAGCCCGGCCAGCTTGCGGTTGCCGCTCATACCCGCCTTCGCGTCGGGGTGGTTCACGTCGTCGAGGATTTGGAACTCGCAGCCGATCGCCGACCCTTCGCCCTTGTTCAGGCCCGGGTCCACGAAGTACTTGATGCCGCTGTTGGCCCCCTTGGCGATCAGGAACTCGACGATCAGCTCGAAGTCGCCGTACCGGTCCACCGTGACGATGTCGCCGCCGGCGGCCGACTCGGCGCCGCCGGTAGCCATCACCGATAGCACTCCATCCTTGATTTCCCAGCCGCTGGCGGGGAAGGTGTCGAGCTTCGCCCCGCGCCAGCCCGCCGTCGTCTTGCCGTCCCAGAGCAGCTTCCAGCCGTCGCGGGCCTCGCGCTCGCTGAGGGTATTGGGGACGTAGTTGTACTGCGGCACCTCACCTCGGTCGGGGGTCTTCTGCGCCTCGGGGCTCGAGGTGAGGATGCGGATCTTGCGGAAGCGGATGGCCTGCCCGGCCTTCGAGGCGTCCGAGCCGATCGAGTGCACCTGGAGGGCAATCACCCCCCTCGCGGTCTCGTCGTCCAGCACGTTGGCGGCGGGCACGCCGTTCACCCAGGTCCGGATCGACGAGCCCAGCGCCTCGACACGGAAGCGGTTCCAGTCGCCCTTGCGGATGGCCTTCCGCGCCGCCTCCTGGCCCGCGAGCGTGTGGAGCCAGCCTTTCCGCGCCTCGTCGTAGATGCCGCCGGTCCAGGCGCGGTCGGACGGATCGATCTCCACCTGGTAGCCGTGCATCCGCCCGCCGCGCACGGCCGGGTCGACGATCCCGCGCACCATCACGCCGCTGTTCATCTCCGACTCGATCCGCGCCTCGTACTCGAGGATGAAGTCGCCGAACGCCTCCTTGGTGCAGAGGAAGCTGTTGGGCGAGCTCACCACCGACCGCCCGACGATCGCCCCGCCCTCGACAACGAAGGGGGCCGACCCGTTGCAGACTTGCCAGCCGTCGAGCGTGCGGCCGTCGAAGAGCTGGCGCCAGCCGTCCTGCGCCTGAGCGGGGGCCGCGAGGAGCACGAGCGCGGCCATCGAGCCGAGGGTTCTCATCAATGACATCTCCACGTCCTACCTCTGGATCCTCGCCGAGCCGCCGCGCGCGAACGCGCGCACCTGGTCGAGCGTCGCCATGGTGGTGTCGCCGGGGAAGGTCGTCAGCAGCGCCCCGTGCGCCCAGCCGAGCCGCAGCGCCTCCTCCGGCGGCTCGCCCGCCAGCAGCCCGTAGAACAGGCCGGAGGCGAAGCCGTCTCCGCCGCCCACCCGGTCGTAGACGTCGAGCTCGGCGGTCGGCGCCTGGAGGTTGTTCCCGCCGATCCAGGCAACCGCGCTCCACGAGTGGCGGCGCGTCGAGTGCACCTCGCGCAAGGTGGTCGCGACCACCTTGACATGGGGGTGGCGATCGAGGACGCGGTCGATCATGCCGAAGAAGGCGCCCGGATCGAGCTTCGACCTCGCGGCCACCTCGGGCCCCGGAATGCCGAGGCCCTTCTGGAGGTCCTCCTCGTTGCCCACCAGCACGTCCACGTGCTCGACGATCCGGTTGATGACGGAGGTCGCCCGGCCGGCTCCGCCCGACACGCGCCACAGCTTCTCGCGGTAGTTCAGGTCGAACGAGGTGGTGGCCCCCGCCGCGCGGGCGGCCTTCATGCCCTCGATGATCAGCTCGGCGGTGGTTTCCGAGAGCGACGCGAAGATGCCGCCGCTGTGGAACCAGCGCACGCCGGCGCCGAAGATCGACGCCCAGTCGAAGTCGCCCGGGGCCAGCCGCGCCGCGGCCTCGTCCGAGCGATTGTAGAAGACGACGGGGGCGCGGACGCCGAAGCCGCGGTCGCTGTAGACCGTGGCCATGTTCGGGCCCCGGACGCCGTCGTGAGGGAAGCGCTTGTAGAAGGCGCGGACGCCCATCGCGCGCACCCGCTCGGCGATCAGGTCGCCGATCGGGTAGTCGACCATCGCCGAGGCAATCCCGGTCTTGAGGCGGAAGCAGTCGGCCAGATTGGCGGCGCAGTTGAACTCGCCCCCGCTCACGTGGATGCTGCAGGCGTTCGCCTTGCGGAAGGGAACCACGCCCGGGTCGAGCCGGTGCACGAGCGCGCCGAGCGACAGGAAATCGAGCGCGCCATCGGACGAAATCGCTTTGTTGTCCACTCCACACTCCCGTGGCCGGCACAAAGGCCGGCCCTACTCCCAGTCCGTGTGAAACACCCCGGGACGGTCGACGCGGCGGTACGTGTGTGCCCCGAAGAAGTCGCGCTGACCCTGAGTGAGGTTCGCCGGGAGCCGCTCCGTCCGGTACGCGTCGAAGTACGCCAGCGACGCGCTCAACGCCAGGGACGGGATGCCACCCTCGACCGCCGCCTTCACCACCGTGCGCCAGGCGGCCTGCCGCGACTCGACCGCCTCGCGGAAGCGCTCGTCGAGCAGCAGGTTCACCAGGCCGGGGTCGCGTTCGTACGCCGCCATGATGTCGCCGAGCAGGTTCGCCCGGATGATGCAGCCGGCCCGCCAGATGCGGGCGATGGTGGCCGGCCTCAACCCGTAGTTGTACTCCTTCGAGGCCAGCCGCAGCAGCCCGAACCCCTGCGCGTACGAGGTGATCTTCGCCGCGTAGAGCGCGTCGCGGGCCGCGTCCACGAGCGCTTCGGCCGGCCCCTGGTAGCGCGGGGACGGGCCCCGCAGGACCGCGCTCGCGGCCACCCGCTCAACCTTCAGCGCCGAGATGAGCCGCCCTTCCACGGCGGCGTTGATCGTGGGGATCGGCGCGCCGAGGTCGAGGGCGTTCTGGCTGGTCCACTTCCCCGTGCCCTTCTGCGCCGCCTCGTCGAGGATCACGTCCACCAGCGGGCGCCCGGTCTCGCCGTCCACCCTGGCGAGCACCTGCGCGGTGATCTCGATCAGGTAGGAGCGCAGGACGCCGCGGTTCCACTCCTCGAAGATCGCGCTCAGCTCCGAGGCGGGGAGGCCGAGGCCGCGCTGCAGCAGGTCGTAGACCTCGGCGATCAGCTGCATGTCGCCGTACTCGATGCCGTTGTGCACCATCTTCACGTAGTGCCCTGCGCCGAGCGGCCCCATGTAGTCGACGCACGGCTCGCCGTCCTCGGCCTTCGCCGCGATCGCGCGGAGAACGGGCGCCAGCGCCTCCCACGCCTCGACCTGCCCGCCCGGCATGATGCTCGGCCCCCAGAGCGCGCCCTGCTCGCCGCCCGAGACGCCGGTGCCGATGTAGCGGAAGTCCGAGCCGGCCAGGTCGCGGTTCCGCCGCTCGGTGTCGAGGAACCAGGAGTTGCCGCCGTCGATCAGGATGTCACCCGGGGCGAGGTGCGGCCTGAGGTGCGCGATCGCGTCGTCCACCGGGCGCCCGGCCGGCACCATCATGAGCACGCGCCGCGGCAGCTGCAGCATCGCCATCAGCGCGGCCGGCGACTCGGCGCCCGCTACCCGCTTCCCTTTCCCCGGGCCGTCGAGGAACGCCTTCGTCTGGG
>DAOPQX010000271.1:0-4997 GCA_035348395.1 Vicinamibacterales bacterium
CAGTCCGGCTTCAGCGGCTCGCGTAGCCTGCAAGGGCCGGCTTGGTGGCCGCGAGTGGCACTGTGCCCGTCACCGGGAGATCGTGCAACGCCAGCGAACCCCATTGAATCGCCAGCGCGCCCGAGGATGCAAACCGCTGGCTCGACTGGAGCACGTACCATGTGCCGTTGGATGGGCGCCAGACCGCGATGTCGGTGGTGCCGTCCCCGTCGAAGTCGGCCGGCACCGGGACGTCGCCCCGGCTTCCCGCGCCCCAGTTCAGCGTCATGGCAGCACCCGTGCTGAAATCCTCGCTCGAGAGAAGGATGTACCAGACACCGGTTCCCGGCCGCCAGACCGCCAGGTCGCTCGCACCGTCGCCGTCGTAGTCACCGGGAGCCGGCACGTCCTTCACGCGGCCGGCGCCCCACTGGATCGAACGGGCGGCGCTGGTCGCGAAGCCCTCGCTTGATGGAAGGATGTACCAGGTGCCGTTTTGCGCCCGCCAGACCGCAAGGTCCGCCGCGCCGTCGCCGTCGTAGTCGGCCGGCACCGGCACGTCCTTCACGCGGCCGGCGCCCCACTGCACGACGAGGGCCTGCGCGGTGTCGTACTCGCTTCCCGAGAGCAGGATGTACCACGTGCCCGGACCCGGCCGCCACACCGCGATGTCGGTCCGCCCGTCGCCATCGTAGTCCGCGGGCACCGGCACGTCGTTCACGCGCCCGGCGCCCCATTGCACTTGCAGCATCGAACCGAACTGGTAGCCGTCGCTCGAATGCAGGACCGACCAAACGCCGCTCGACGGCCGCCACAGCGCGATGTCGCTGAGGCCATCACCGTCGTAGTCGCCGACAACCGGGATGTCGGTCGAGTTCCCGAAGGCAACCGATGTGCCGTCGCGGATCAGCCACTGCCCACGGTCGCGGCGGAACACGGAGAAATTCGCCGTGCCGCTGCCCGAGAAGTCGCCCAACACCGCCCGCCAGACCCCGGGGACGCTGATGGAGGCCTCCTCCGAATATGGGCTCGACAGCCCGTCCGCGTTCACAGCCTGCACCGCGAAGTAATACGTCCGCCCGCCGCGGAGGTCAGGCGACAACCAGGAGGTCGTTCTCCCATCGACCGAGGTTCTGTTGGTGTAGATCCCCGGGCGGGTCCCCCAATGCACGATGTACGACACGATGTCCGACTCCGGGTTGGGGTCCCACATCACCGTGACTGGGGCCGCCACGGCCGGAACCGCCCCGAGCACCAGGAGGAAGACCAGGGCAAGTTTGCAGCTTCTTTTCGCCATGATGCCTTCGGGCGAGGGAATCTCGCGTGATCCTGGGTTCGCAAGCGCGGTGCCCAGCCGTTTCCCCAGGCGGCGCGATACGCATGAGCTGAAATGCTCAACAATTTGGCGACTCGGAGCTGCCACGGTCGCACACGGCCAGCGGCCGGATTACGAATCCGTAACGCCAAATTCGGACTTGTTCGGGTGATGGTCGCGCCGGCGGAGGGAAGGAACCGCAGGCAGCGCGGGGGCCGCTATCGCTGCCGCTCCTTCACGGCCGCGCGGGTCTCGCGCTCGGTCTCGCGCCGCTTGATCGTCTCGCGCCGGTCGTACTCCTTCTTGCCGCGGGCCAGGCCGATGGCCATCTTCACGCGGCCGTTCTTGAAGTAGAGGCGTAGCGGGACGATCGTCATGCCGCGCTCGGCGGTCTTCCCGATCAGCTTGCGGATCTCCAGCCGGTGCAGCAGCAGCTTGCGCTTCCGCAGCGGCTCGTGGGTGGCGTAGCCACGGTGGCTGTAGGGGCTGATGTGCACGTTGTGCACGAACACCTCGCCGCCCTCGACCCGCCCGAAGCTGTCGCGCAGGTTGGCGCGCCCCTCGCGGATCGCCTTCACCTCGGTGCCGAGCAGCGCCAGGCCCGCCTCGAAGGTCTCGACGATGTGGTAGTCGTGGAAGGCCTTGCGGTTTTCAGCGATGACCTGCTGCGCCTTCTGGCGCTCGGACTTCTCCACCATGCCAACCCCAATCATTCAGTCTACACGGGCTTCGGGCCGGGCGCGCCGCCCGTGTCAGGTGGAGGGATTGGGACGCGCAGCGAGCCGCGCGGCCAGCAGCACCGCCTCGATCAGGCTGCCCGGGTCGGCCACGCCCTTCCCCGCGATGTCGAACGCCGTGCCGTGATCGACCGACGTGCGGACGATGGGGAGGCCGATCGTCACGTTCACCGAGCGGCCGAACGCCAGCAGCTTCACCGGGATCAGCCCCTGGTCGTGGTAGCAGGCGATGATGGCGTCGAAGTCGCCGCGCGCCGCACGCACGAAGAGCGTGTCGGCGGGGAATGGGCCCTCGACGTCGATGCCGGAGGCGCGCGCCTCCTCCACCGCGGGCCGCAGCACCTCGTCGTCCTGACCCCCGATCACCCCATGCTCGCCGGCGTGCGGGTCGAGCGCCGCGACCGCAAGGTGCGGTCGCGGAAAGCCAAAGCGGGGCAGCTCCGCGGCGGTGAGATCGATCAGGCCGCGAATCGAGGCGCGCGTGATCAGCCGAGGCACCTCGGCCAGCGCGACGTGCACGGTGGCCAGCACGACGCGCAGGCGATCGGAGTAGAACATCATCGCGTAGCGCGTCGCGCCGGTGAGGTGCGCGAGCAGGTCGGTGTGGCCGCGCCAGGGCAGGCCGGCCAGCGCGAACGCCTCCTTGCTCACCGGCGCGGTCGCCAACGCCGCCACGCGCCCGGCGCGCGCGTCCTCCACCGCGCGGACGATTGCCTCGTACGCGGCGCGCCCGGCCGCCGCGGCCACCCGCCCCGGCGTGAAGGGGGAAAGATCGGCGGGACCGTAGATCACGGGCTCGCAGGCGTCGCGCACGCGCGGGTCGGCCGCCGCCTGCTCGACGATCTCAGGACCGATCCCGCACGGATCGCCCATCGTCAGGGCGATGCGCGGAAGGGCGGATGATGAGGGAGTCACAATCCAGGCGCCAGGCAACCACAGGGCCGGCCCACGCGGGCGACCACAAGGGTCGCCCCTACGATCCGCTATTCCCCCCATTCTCTCCGTTCGCGAGCGCCTCGTCGCGCGTCTCCGCGCGGCGCGGCAGCTTCCCTTCGGGGAGCTCGTAGCGGAGACAGCACTTCAGCCGACCGCACAGCCCCGACAGCTTCGACGGGTTCAGGCTGAGGTCCTGCTGCTTCGCCATCTTGATCGAGACCGGCTCGAACGCCTGGAGCCAGGAGGCGCAGCAGAGCGGTCTCCCGCACGATCCGTAGCCGCCGAGCATCCGGGCCTCGTCGCGGACGCCAATCTGCCGCATCTCGATGCGGCAGCGGAACTCGGCCGCCAGCTCGCGCACCAGCTCCCGGAAGTCCACCCGCCCTTCCGCCGTGAAGTAGAAGATGAGGCGCGAGCCGTCGTACAGCTGCTCGACGCGCGTCAGCTTCATGCCGAGCGAGCGCTCGCGGATCTTCAGCAACGCCACGCGGAACGCCTCCAGCTCGCGCTGGCGCTGCCGGCGCCGCATCGCCACGTCGTCCTCGGTGGCGAGGCGCACCACCCGCTTCTCGGCCGGGGGCTGCGCGCCGCGGCACACCGGCGTGCCGACGATGTGGCCGAAGGAGAGGCCCAGATCGGTCTCGACCACCACCGGGAGCCCCGAGCGGAGGGGCGTGGCGGCCTGCGCCGGCGTCACCGAGAAGGTGCAGGGACGCCCGCTCCTGCACAGCCTCACGCGCACGCCCGGGTGTTCGGGGTTCTGTTCCATGGGCCCGCTCACAGGTGGACGACCAGCCACGGGGCGACGATCTTCGGGCTCGCGTTGCGGCGGAGCGCCGCCAGCGCGAAGTCGGCCGCCTCGAACGCTCGCGTCGCACGCCCGGCGTCGAAGGCTGGAGCGATCCGCTCGATCTCCCCGGCCAGATCGGCATTCGCCAGCGCCGTGCCCCCGCCGTGCTGCCCCACGAGCGCGGCATCGCGGAGCAAGGTGGCGAGCAGGCGGATTCTCGTCGCCAGCTCGTCGCGCTCGCCCGAGCCCGTCTTGGGCGCCAGTGCCGCGGCCGCCCGCATCCTGTCCTGCCACGACCGGCCGGCCGAGGCCTTCAACGCGCCCAGAGCCGCCTCGCGCGCCGCGCGGAACCCTCGGGTGCGGCGCTCGAGCGCGCGACCCGGGCTCCCCTCGGCGACCGCCGCCGCCGCATGGGCTTCGGATGAATCCATCTTCTCGCGCCCGATCAGCAGGTTCGCCACCTCGGCCGGGGTCAACCGGCCGAAGCGTACCCGTGAGCAGCGCGAGCGGATCGTGGGCAGCAGGGTCTCAGGCTGAGAGGTGACCAGGGCAAAGAAGGTGGCGCGCGGCGGTTCCTCCAGGCTCTTCAGCAGCGCGTTCTGCGCCTCGGGCAGCACCCGCTCGGCTTCGTCCACCACCACCACGCGAGCGCGCGCCTCGAAGGGGAGGTACGCCGTCGCCTCGAGGGCCTCGCGAACCGGGTCGATCTTGATGTTGCCCGAGTCCCCCGGCTCGAGCACCAGGAAATCGGGATGGGAGAGCTTGGCGATGCGGCGGCAGGGGCTGCAGCAGCCGCAGGCGTCGATCGGAAACCGGCCTTCTCGCACCGGCGCGAGGCAGTTCAAGGCCTGCGCCACGGCCACCGCCGCGTAGCGCTTCCCCACCCCGGCGGGGCCGGTCAGGAGGAGGCTGGGCGGCAGGGTTCCGAGTGCAATGGACCTGGAGAGCAGGCCCAGAGGACGAGCATGTCCGATGATGTCCGAGAACGGCATGCGCCGACCAGCGGATACTACCACGCCGGCCGGCCAGTCATCTCAGATCCTGCCGCCGCCGCTGCCCCTGTCTACCTCGTCCTTTTCCGTGTCGGCCTCCCCGGACGCTTCTTCCTGCTTCTGATGGCCGTCCTGTTTCTTCCCCTGGTCTTGCTCCTTCTCGTCCTGCCGCTTCTTCTCGTCTTGCTTCTTCTTCTCGTTCTTCTTCCCGTCGTCGCCGCCCTTGAAGACGCCGAGCAGGCGGCCCC
>DAOPQX010000272.1:0-4993 GCA_035348395.1 Vicinamibacterales bacterium
TGAGCCCCCCTTCGCCTGCTCGCTGGGGCTCGCGGCTACGGCGGGCAAGCCCGAGCCTTGCGCCTTGAGCCCTGAGCCCTGAGCCGTGAGCCTTGAGCCCTGAGCCCTACGCCGCCGGCGCCCCTTCGAGCGGGCCGATCCACCGCAGGGTCAGCGCCGGTTCCGGCGCGTCGCGCGAGGCGGCCAGGTCGACGTCGAACTCGGCGACCCAGTCGTTGTGACCCTCGGTGTCCACCAGCATCTGCTGGACCCGCCACGTGGCGCCGTCCTCCGAAGGGGTGATGGTCGTGTGGCGGGCGTTGCGCCCTTCCGGGTCGAAGCGCAGCGAGCCGTGCTCGGCGCGGAAGGCCTCCGCGTCGCCTCCCCGTTCCCAGTTGCGGAGGAAGGCGAAGACCTTCGTGCGGACGGCGGCGGTGAAGGCGCGTGCGGCTCGTGCGGCGTCGGCCGCCTCGACGCCCGTCGGCCGCTGGTCCGGCGCTTCCACCGCCGGAACGGCCCCGGGGACCCATCCCTCGCCCGCACGCATCCGTTCCCACTCCTCGGCCAGGCTCGAGTCCACGCCGCGCACCATCGTCCGGAAGTACTCCTCCATCTCGAGCACTTCGTCGGTCTTGGCCGAGTCGGGGACGGTCTGGCTGAGCACCTTGTAGACGCTGTTCAGGTGCCGCAGCAGCAGCCCCTCCACCCGCTCGAGGTCGTAGTCCATGACGTACTCGGCGAACGAGCGGAAGCCCTCGAACATCTCGCGCGCGATCGACTTCGGGCGGATGTTCTCCTCGCCAACCCAGGGGTGGCGGTCGGCGAAGGCGTTGAAGGTGTCGTAGACGAAGTCGCGCAGCGGCTTCGGGTACTCCAGCTTCTCCAGTTCCTCCATCCGCTTCTCGTACTCCACGCCGTCGGCCTTCATCTGCGCCACCGCGCGGTCCTTGATCTTGTCGAGCTGGCGGCGGAGGATGACCTCGGGGTTCTCGAGGATCGATTCGACCAGCGTCAGGACGTCGAGCGCGTAGGTGGGGGAGCCGGCCTCGAGCAGCGGGATCGCCTCGAGCAGGTAGAGCGACAGCTCCTGGTCCATCGAGAAGTCGTCCTGCAGCTCGACGTTCACCCGGACCTTCGCGCCGTCCTCGGTCCTCGGCACGATCTCGACGATCCCCTTGGCGACCAGCGCGCGGAACAGCTGCCAGGCCCGCTTGCGGTGCGCCTGCTTCGCGGTCTCGGTTTCGTGCGAGTCGCGGACGATCTGCCGCATCGCGGCGCACCCGTCGCCGCGCCGGCTCAGGACGTTGAGCAGCATGCCGTGCGACACCTGGAAGCGCGAGGCCAGCTGCTCGGGGGCCGACCCGATCAGCCGCTTGAAGGTGCCGAGGTCCCAGTTCACGAAGTTGTGCTCGGGCGGCCGCCGCTTGACCACCTTCTTCCCGTCGCGCGCGGCCTTCTCGCTCAGCCGCTTGTTCTCGATCACGTGCTCGGGCGCCTGCACCACCACGAACCCCTTGGTGTCGAAGCCGCGCCGGCCCGCCCGCCCCGAGATCTGGTGGAAGTCGCGCGCGCTCAGGTGCGCCGTCTTGTGCCCGTCGAACTTGCAGAGGCGCGTGAAGAGGACGGTCCGGATGGGGACGTTGATGCCGACGCCCAGCGTGTCGGTGCCGCAGATGATCTTCAGCAGCCCCCGCTGCGCGAGCTGCTCCACCAGCACGCGGTACTTGGGGAGCAGCCCCGCGTGGTGCAGGCCGATCCCGTGCCGCAGCCACTTGCGGATCTCCGACCCGTAGGGGCTCGTGAAGCGGAAGTCGGCGATCGTCTCGGCGATCGCCTGCTTCTCCTCCCGGGTGCAGATCTTCAGGCTGGTGAAGTCCTGCGCGCTCGACGCCGCCTCGGCCTGGGTGAAGTGGACGACGTAGACGGGCGTCTTCCCCTCGTCGGCCAGCTTCTCGAGCGTGTGCGCGAGCGGGATCTCCGCGTAGGCGAACTCCAGCGGGACCGGCCGATCCTCCGATCGCACCGAGACGGTGGGACGATCGGTCAGCCGCGTGAGCGCCGACTCGAAAAACGAGGTGTCACCAAGGGTGGCCGACATCAGGAGGAACCGCGCGTAGGGCAGGGTGAGCAGCGGCACCTGCCACGCCACGCCCCGGTCGCGGTCGGCGTACCAGTGGAACTCGTCCATCACCACGTCGTCCACCAGCGCCCCCTCGCCCTCGCGCAGCGAGATGTTCGCCAGTACCTCGGCCGTGCAGCACAGGATCGGCGCGTCGCGGTTGACCGTAGCGTCGCCCGTCGAGAGGCCGACGCGCTCGGGGCCGAAATCGCGGCAGAGCGCCATCCATTTCTCGTTGACGAGCGCCTTGATCGGGCAGGTGTAGACGGCCCGCCGCTCCCGAGCGACCGCGGCGAAGAGCATCGCCGAGGCCACCAGCGACTTTCCCGAGCCGGTGGGCGTGTTGAGGATGACGTTCTTCCCCTCGAGCAGCTCGAGGATCGCCTCCTCCTGGGCGGGGTAGAGCGTCAGCCCCTTGCCCCCCGTGTATTCCAGGAAGCGGTCGAGCAACTCGCCGGGAGACGGGTCGATGGTTTCGGGAAGGAGATCGCCGAGCGAAGGTGACATCGTGCCCAGTTGTACCGCGAAAAGGGGTCCCGGCGCGACCCGCTGCGCTTTCCCCTTGCACCCGGCCAGCTCCTCGGCTACTATTGAACGTCGTTCAATCGTGAACGTCGTCTAGTAGACGGAGCCGATCATGGAGAGCAGCGAGCCGGCGGCGCAGGCGCCGGCCGGGCGCGTGGACCGCAGGAAGCAGAGAACGCGCGATGCGGTCGTCGCGGCCGCGATGCGCCTGTTCAGGCGCCACGGCTTCGACGGCGTGACGATGGAGCAGATTGCCGAGGCGGCGGATATCGCCAAGGGCACTCTGTACAGCTACTTCCCAGTCAAGGAAGCCATCGTCGCCGCCTACCTCGACAAGGAATCGCTCGTCCGCAACGCCGAGCGGCTCGTCCGGCTTCGCGCGCTCGGCGGCACCCGGGCCCGTCTCGCGGCAAGCCTCGGCGAGTTGATCGAGGCGGTGAGGGCGCAGCCCGACATCTTCGAGAAGTACTTCACCTATCGCACCCGCCAGATGATCTCGCTGCGGCGCGAACGAAACCAGGTCAGCGGCCTGCGGCTGCTCGAGGACGAGATCATCCGGCTCGGGCAGGACGCGGGCGAGCTGCGCCGCGACCTGCCGTTCGAGCTGCTCGAGGCGCTCTTCGAGTTCTGCTTCATCATCCTCGCGCAGCGGTACTACGAGCAGCGGGAGGCGTTCGACCTCTCGCGCGCGGTCGGGCAGTGCGTCGAGCTGTTCATGAACGGCGCCGGCAAGGAAAGGGCACGGTGATGAGCGGACCAAGCCTGAAGAGCCGGGCGTTGATCTTCGCCGTCAGGCATCGCCACCTGTTCCAGGGCCGCCTGAGGCCCGAAGTGATCACGACGGAAACCAACACTAGCGAGCTGAGGCGGCGATTCGAGCGGGGCGCCCAGCGGATGGGGACGGTGCCGGAGGGGATTGACGTCGTTCCGGTGCGGATTGACGGGATGCAGGCCGAGTGGATCCAGCCCTCAGGTGCGGCGCGCGAAGAGGCCGTCCTCTACACGCACGGCGGCGGCTACGTGACGGGCAGCTGCGCCGACCACCGCGTGCACGTGGCGAAGCTGGTGGGGGCGTCAGGCGTCGCCGCGCTCGTGTTCGAGTACCGGCTGGCCCCCGAGTATCCGGCGCCCGCCGCGGTGGAAGACACGCTCGCCGCGTACCGCTGGCTGCTGGCGACCGGTATACCCGCGAAGAGGATCGCGGTGGCGGGCGAGTCGGCCGGGGGAGGGCTGGGCCTGGCGTCGCTGCTGGCGATGCGCGACCGGGGGCTGCCGATGCCCGCGGCCGGCGTCGCCTCGTCGCCGTGGCTCGACCTGACGTGCACCGCCGATTCGTACCGCCGCAACGCGCGGAAGGACATCTCGATCCTGGGGTCGTGGGAAGTATGGAGCCGGTACTACGTCGGAGCGGGCGACCCGCGGCACCCGTGGATCTCGCCCCTCTACGGCGACCTGCGCGGCCTGCCTCCGCTCCTCCTCCAGGTCGGCACGCGCGAGATCATGCTCGACGACACGAGGCGGTTCGCAGAGCTGGCGCGTGCGGCGGGCGTCGAGGTCACGCTCCGGGTCTGGGACGGGATGGTGCACTGCTTTGCATTCTTCGCCCCGATGTTTCCCGAGGCGACGGCGGGAATGCGCGAGCTGGGCGGCTTCATTCGAGAGCGGCTGGCGGGGACGGCGGCCGGCGCCTGAGGCCGCATATACTTCGTTCATGCCCCTGGCAAGCGAGGCGCCCGCCGATCCGATCGAGATCTTTCGCGCGCTCTACGAGCGCGCCAGCCGGAAGTGCGTGGACGCCGACGCGATGGTGCTGGCGACGGTCGATCCCGACGGCCGGCCTTCCGCCCGTTACGTGCTGCTGAAGGGGTTCGACGCCCGCGGCTTCGTCTTCTTCACGAACATCGAGAGCCGCAAGGGGCGCGCGCTGGCCGCGCGTCCCGATGCGGCCCTTTGCTTCTACTGGGCGCCGCTCGAGAGGCAGGTACGGATTGAAGGGCGCGCCGAGCTCGTCTCCGACGCGGAGGCCGACGCGTACTTCGAGACGCGGCCGCGCGAGTCGCAGATCGGGGCGTGGGCCTCGGCGCAGAGCGAGCCTCTCGACTCGCCGGCGCTGCTCGAGCAGCGGGCCGCCGAAGTGCGGGCCCGCTTCGCCGGCCGGCCGGTGCCGCGGCCGCCCTTCTGGTCGGGCTACAGGGTCGTGCCTCGCGCAATCGAGTTCTGGACCCGCGGCGCCGGGCGCCTGAACGAGCGCGAGCGGTACGAGCGCGAGGGCGGCGGCTGGGTGAGGACGTTTCTCTACCCGTGAGTTCTCATTCGCACAGGCGGGACGCCAGTGCGTGCCAGTGGCACAGGCGTCTCGCCTGTGGGCGG
>DAOPQX010000273.1:0-4971 GCA_035348395.1 Vicinamibacterales bacterium
GCTGACCTCGGCCGGGAAGCGCCCTCCGTCCTTCCGCACCGCCTCGATCTCGGGAACCGCGCCGGCCAGGCCGTCCCCCTTCGTACGGTCCAGCAACGCGGCCAGGCTGCCCGGCGCGAACAAATCGTCCACCGGGCGTCCGATCAGCTCGTCGGGCGAGTAGCCCGACATCGCGCAAACCGCCGAATTGACAGCCACCAGGCGCCTGCCGGCGTCGGTGATGACGATCCCGTCGGCTGCCTGCTCGACCAGGGTGGCGTACTGCTGCTCGCTGCGCCGCAGCGCCTCGCGCATCTGCTGCGAGTCGGTGAGATCGACCGCCATGCCCGCGAGCTTCGGCGACGCCGGGTCGCCGAGCGGGAAGGTGACCAGCAGCCACGACGCCTCGGTTCCATCACGGCGGCGAACGGCCTGCAGCGTTTGCCGCGGGCCCGAGCCGTCGCCCAGGGCCTGGGTCGCGAGGCTCAGCGCACGGGCAGCCTCCGGGGAAAAGAAGTCCTCGTCGGTGCGCCCGGCCCACCCGTCCGGCTCGATGCCGAGAAAGCGCTCGAAGGCGGCATTGGCGTATTCGTACCGCCCGGCCTCGTCCTTGATGAAGGCGATGGCGGGGCTGTGAGCCATGAACGCCCGGAAGCGCGCGTCACTCGCCCGGAGGGCCTGCTCGGCGCGATCGCGCTCGGCCTGTCGCGTCTCGAGGGCGCCGGCCATCTCGTCGAACGCGCGCGCCAGTTCGCCCAGTTCGGTGTGGCCGTACGGGAGGCGCGTCCGCACAGAGCGGTCGCCGGCGGCGAGTTTGCGCGTCGCGTCGAGAAGGGAGGCCACGCGGCGCAGGACCCAGCGCTCGGCGAACACCCAGGCCCCGGCCAGGGTGAGGGCGATGACGAGCGCCAGCATGATCAGCTGCCGCGTCTGCAGCTGGTTGACGGCGGCGTACGCGGTTTCGCGCGGCACGCCGATGACCACGCGCAGCTCGGTGTTCGCCCGGCCGCGAATCGGCGTGAACGCGTAGATGCGCTCGAGCGTGTCCGGGTCGGCGGCTTCAACCACGCCCTCGGCCTGGTCTTTCATGACGGCCGAGAGCGACGGGTTCGGCAGGTGGCGGCCGATCCATCCCTCACCCTCGGGGTGGCGGGCGATCACCTGGCCCCGGCGGTCCACCAGCAGCAGCAAGCCACCCGGGGGCAGCTGGCTGGCGGCGGCGATCTCGTTCAGCCACCGCACGTCGAGGGCCGCGGTGATCACCGACGTGAGGGTGCCGTCGGCGGTGATGGCCGGCCAGGCGGCCACCAGCACGGCGGTCTTGGTCAGCTGGCCGACCTGGTAGTCGCCCACGGCGAAGCGGCGCTCGCCAACGGCCTCGCGGAACCAGTCACGGTCGGCGAAGTTGACGGGCTCGGCCGACCTCGGAAGGCTGGCCAGCACGTCGCCGTTCGGGGCCACCACGGCGAAACTGGCGTAGCCGCGGTACTGCTTCATCAGGATCGCGAAGAAGGTGCGGCTGCGCGCCGGGTCGCCCTCGCGGACCTCGGGCACCTGCGCGAGATCGAAGAGGATCTGGCGCGTCCCGTCGATGATGCGCTCCTGGTCGGCGGCGATCTGGCGGGCGAGGCCCATCGTCCCGGCCGCCACCTCGGCACGCTGGCGCTGCCGGTCGCGCCACCCGGTCAGGAAGGTGAGCGCGAAGGCCGGCAGCGTGGCCAGGACGATCAGCAACAGCAACCGGCCGCGAAGTCCGGACACGAAGGGACGTGACACGTGTGCTCCCGGGCGGAACCAGCGCCCTGGCGGGTGACCTCGGGTTTCGAGCGTAGAGAGCGAAAGGCGATCGCGGTCGGCGTCAGAGCGGAGCGGACGAGGGAAACGGAGAAGGCGGCGCCTCGCCCCGTCCACCGCTGATCCGCCCTGCGGTTCGCCGCTGATTGTGGCCGCGCGCGGGTGGAAAATCAAGCGCCCGGGCTGGCCTCGAACTTGTAACCCTTGCTCCCTGCGCGGGATCCGGCCCCGACTCCTTCCCGATTTCTGAACGGGTGCCGCGGGGCGCTCGCGGGAATCCGGCGCTTCTTCTTCCGAAAACCCGGCATCTCAGGGGTTTCCCATGTTGCCGCTCCACGAGGGCCTCGTCTACGGCCCCGTTCGTTCGCGCAGGCTCGGCCGGTCGCTCGGACTCAACATCCTCCCCCGCCAGCAGAAGGTCTGCACGTTCAACTGCTCTTACTGCCAATACGGCTGGACCGCCGTGACCGTTGACCCGGGAACCTCCCCGGGCGGCCCCTGGCCCTCACCAGCGGCCATCGCCCGGGCCGCGGCGCGCGCCCTCGCCGCGCTCGCCGCCAGGCACGAGCCGATCGACCGCCTCACGGTGGCCGGCAACGGCGAGCCGACGCTGCACCCGGAGCTGCCGGCGGTGATCGCGGCGCTCCGCGAGGCGCGCGACGAGGTGGTGCCCCGGCTGCCGATCGCCATACTGTCGAACGCGAGCACGCTGGGACTGCCCGGCGTCAGTGCCGCGCTCGAGACCCTCGACGAGCGGTACATGAAGCTCGACGCGGGCGACCCGGCGCTGCTGCGCCGGCTCAACGCCGCGCGCGTGCCGCTCGAGTCGATCGTCTCGGGCCTCGCCGGCCTGCGCGACGTCGTCATCCAGGCCATGTTCGTGAAAGATCGCACCGGCCGTTTCGACAATGCGACCGACCTCGCGGTCTCGGCGTGGATCGTCCAGCTGCTGGCGGCGCGGCCGCGCCTCGTGCACGTCTACTCGGTGGATCGCCCGACCGCGTGGCCCTACCTGCAGGCGGTGCCGCTCGAGCGACTGGAGGAGATCGCGAACTGCGTGCGGGCAGCCGGGCTCGAGGCCACCGCGTTCGGAACGCCGGCGCACGGGGCGGCGCGGCGCGCCGCAGGGTGAGCGGAAGTTGAGCAGCGTCAGGAGGGAAACGACTTCTCGAACCAGCTGCCGGCGCATCCTTCGGCCATCACCGCAAAGCCGCGGCTTTGCAGCAGACCGGGCATGACGACCGCCCGCGGAAGCAGGACGAGCCGGCGGGCCCCGCATGCCAGGCACGCGACCTCGAGGGCATCCAGCAGCACGTCCGCAATCCGCTCGGCAGGCACCACCGAACCGGTGTCGGCCCCGAACTCGTGGACGCGAACCTCCGCCCCCAGCGGCTCGAAGGCCGCCAGCCCGACGATCCGCGAACCGCACCGCGCGACGACACGCCCGCTGGCCGCCAGCCGTTCGCGGCGGGCCGGCGTCAGGCGGCGGCCGCGGAACAGGCGCCGCAGGTCGGCGGGCGACAGGGCGCACCCCTCTGGACCGTTCACCCCCACCTCCAGCGGCGGGGCGATCAGCGGCGGGGCGGCTTCGAGCACGGTGGGCACGACAGACAACCGAGCAACTGAAGTGCCAACACCGGGACGGCCGGAAGTGTCAAAAACAGGCCTGTTTTGACGTCATGTCGAGCCGAGTCCGGTTTTTTCCTCCGAAAACTCGGCGCGGCGCGCCGGTCCCTCGGCGCTCCTTCCTACTGCTCCGTCGTTTCGAGGTGGGTGAGTTCGAGCTTCTTGATGCGATCGCCGAGGGTGGAGCGCTTGATGCTGAGCAGCTCGGCCGCCTTCGACTTGTTGCCCCCGCTCACCTTCAGGGCCCAGGTGATCAGGTTCGACTCGACCTCGCGAAGGCGGTCGTCGAGCGAGACCGCCGAGGGATGGGCGTGGTTCTCGACGACCGGCTGGTGATCCTCGGCGTACTTGTGGAACAGCACGCTGACCGGGACGCACCCGAGGCGAACCGTGTCGCACGTGCAGGTCTGCGCGATCCGTTCGCACGCGTTCTCGAGCTCGCGAACGTTCCCGGGCCACGGGTAGCGCAGGAAGGCCTGCAGCACCGCCGGGGACACCGCACGCGGCTCCTCGCCCCGTTGCCGGAAGTACCGCTTCACGAAGTGGTCCACCAGGATCGGAATGTCCTCGCGGCGATCGCGCAGCGGCGGCAGGTTCACCGGGATGACGTTCAGGCGATAGAAGAGGTCGTCGCGGAACTTCCCTGCGGCGACCATCTGCCTGAGATCGCGCTTGGAGCCGGTCACCACGCGAACGTCCACCGGGATCTGCCGCGTCCCGCCCAACCGCTCCACCACGCGGTTCTGGAGCACCCGCAGCAGCTTCACCTGCATCGACAACGGGACGTCGTCGATGTCGTCGAGGAAGATCGTGCCTCCCTGCGCCAGCTCGAACCGGCCCGGCCGTTCCTTGATCGCGCCGGTGAAGGCGCCGCGCTCGTGCCCGAACAGCTCCGACTCGATCAGCGTCTCGGACAGGATCGCACAGCTGACGGGGACGAACGGCTTGTGGCGCCGGGAGCTCGATTGATGGATGAGGTTGGCAATCAGCTCCTTCCCGGTGCCGGTTTCGCCCGTCACCAGGACGCTGCTGTCGCTGTCGGCCACCACGCGCACGAAGTCGAACACCGCACGCATGCGCGCACTGCGGCCCACGACGACCGAGTCTATGGTGAATGGGGCTGCCATGTAGGGGTCTGGCTCATTCTACCAGATGTCGCGGGGCGGCCTCCCCGCTATACTGGATACCAGCGGGGTTCAATCGGCCGCTTCCCTTTTTCCATCCACCAGGTTCGACGAGCGGGGCGCCCAGCCCAGCCGGAGCGCATATGATTGCACGCGAACGTGTCCAGACCGTGATCGATCGAATCCGTCCCCTCATACAGGGCGACGGCGGGGACATCGAGCTGGTCGACGTGATCGAGAACAAGGCCAAGGTCCGGCTGACCGGCAACTGCGTGGGCTGCCCCAGCGCACAGATGACCCTGTTCATGGGGGTCGAGATGGCGCTCAAGGAGGAAATCCCCGAGTTCGAAGAGCTCATCGTCGTGTGAGACGGTGAGCGGGAAAGGACAACGGTCGCGGATTCGATGCTGCACGTCCTCGATCTCGACTTCCACTCCGGCCCCCGCTC
>DAOPQX010000274.1:0-4968 GCA_035348395.1 Vicinamibacterales bacterium
GGCGATGCAGAAGGTGCACTCGCCGGCGCCGAAAACCGAGTACTCGCCGAACTGGCCGGCCTTGAACGAGAAGCCGGCGGCCAGGTCGGCGTCGCGGAAGGCGAGCCGCAGCGTCCGCGTGTCGGGCGTCTCGTCCTGGATCGCCTCGATGGTCATCAGGTGGGGTTGATACAGGCTCATCGCGTTGTGTCCGGGCGGCCACAAGGGCCGCCCCTACGGGGTCTCGAGCGCGCGCGCCGAGACGAGCGTGAGAGTCTCGAAGAGGTCCTGGCCCGCGGGGCACGCGCGGGTGCACCGGCCACAGCCGGTGCACAGGACGCGGCCGAATCGCTTCGGGAACACCTGGAACTTGTGCATCACGCGCTGGCGGACGCGCGCGTGCTGCCCTTCGCGCGGGTTGTGCCCCGAGGCGTGCACCGTGAAGCGCGAAGCCTGGCAGCTGTCCCAGTTCCTGCGGCGCGTGCCCGCGAGCAGCGAGTCGGGTTCGTCCACGATGTCGAAGCAGTGGCACGCGGGGCACACGCTCGCGCAGGCGCCGCAGCCGTGACAGCGGAGCGCGATCTCGTTCCAGGTTTCGTCGTCGAAGTGGTCGGACAGCCAGCGCTGCACCGCCGCCAGATCGATCCGGGCCGGGCCCTCTGCCGCTGTCAATTCGTCGAGCGTCGCCCGCTCGTCCTCGCGGAAGCGGTGCGGGTACGCCGCCACGAGAGCGCGCCCCTTCTCGGTGATCTCCTCCACGGCGTAGCCGCCGGGGCGCGCGACCAGCAGCAGGTCGGAACCGCGCGGGTGCGACGGCCCCAGCCCGACCTCGGCGCAGAAGCACGCCTCGTCTGCAGGACGCTCGCAGGCCACCGTCACCAGCGTGGCGGCCTCGCGGCGCGCGAACCACAACTCGTCGCGGCAGCCCCAGCCCATCACCCGGTCCATCGCGTCCGCACCGGCCGCATCGCACGGCCGCGCGCCGATCACGACGACTCTTCCGCTCGGCGGCGCCGGCGGAACGAGCCGGACCTCCGCCGCCGTGCGCTCCCACCAGAACAGCGGCTCGGTGGGGGGAAGGAAGACCCGCTTCAAGGGCAGGAGCGGGAGGCCGGCGTTCAGGTCGAGCTCGGCGGCCTCGCGAAGCGGACGGTACTCCACGCCAGGCCGCGACGTTCCCGGCACTCGCGCGGGGCCCCATACCGTGGAGCCGGCCGCCAGCAGGTCGGCCGCCAGTCCCTGCAGGTCGGCCTCGGAGATGACTGTCATCGGATGAACTCCTGACCGTCGTCCACGCGGAACTGGCCGATCGGTGAGGGCACGGAGGGGTCGTCCGAGGCGACGAACTCGAAGCGCTCGCGGACCGACTGCTGCAGCCGCGCGTTGAGGATCGACAACGGGATCCCGGCCGGGCAGGCGCGCTCGCACTCGCCGCAGCCGACGCAGCGGCCCGCCAGGTGCAGCGCACGCGCGAGGTGCCAGGCGACGTTGCCCCGCTGGTGGGGAGAGCTTTCAATCCACTGGGGCACCGACTTGTCGGCCAGGCACCGGTCGCAGAAGCACAGGGGGCAGACCTCGCGACAGGCGTAGCACCTGACGCATCGCTCGAAGGCCGACGACCAGAAGGCCCAGCGCTCGGCCATCGGCAGCGCCTGGAGCCGTTCCACCTGCGCCTCGAGGCCGGGTCCGTCGGGCTCGGGGCCATCCTCGCCGACCAGGTGGTCGCAGAGCGTGGGCGTCCGCTGTGGGCAGCTGACGCAGCGGTCGGCCCATTTTCGGTCCCCGGGCAGGCCTTCAGCCCCGCCCTCCACCCACATCCCCGGACACCTCACCCCGATCAACACCACGTCCTCGCGGCGCAGCTGGTTGTCGCGGATCAGCCCCGCGGCCGCGCGCGCGTCGCACCCCTTCACGACGACGGCGGGCCGTCCCAGCCGGCGGATGTGCTTGCGCCGCGGGTGCAGGTAGGTCGCCAGGTTGTGCACGCAGCGCTGGTCGAAAACCAGGCGATCCGCTTCGGCGAGCGTTCGGGCGAACGCCGGCCGCACGCCGCGCCCCCACTCCTCCCAGCCGATGACCACCTGCACGTCGTTGGCCTCGAGCAGCCGGGCTGCCAGCTCTCTCAGCTCGCGCACGCCAGCCTCCCTTGCCCCTCGTCTCCGGTGTCAGTGCGGCAGGGTCCCAGCTCGCGGATGGTGGCGGTGGCGCCGTCCACCACGTCGCGCCACTTGCCTCCTTCGGAAGCCGACACCCAGGAGAAGATCACGCGGCGCGGGTCGATGCCGACGAAGTCGAGCAGGTCGCGGAAGATCGCGAAGCGCCGCCGCGCGTGGTAGTTGCCGTGGTTGTAGTGGCAGTCGGCCGGGTGGCAGCCGCTGACGATGACGCCGTCGGCGCCGCGCTCGAACGCCTTGATGATGAACAGCGGATCGATGCGGCCGGTGCAGGGCAGCCGGATGATGCGGACCTCGGGGGCCATCTGCAGCCGGCTGGTGCCCGCGAGGTCGGCGCCGGTGTAGGTGCACCAGTTGCACACGAACGCCGTGATCTTCGGCTGAAACGCAGCCATGGAACCTCCCAGTACCCTCATCCCAACGCCGCGATCTCCGCGTAGATCTGCTCGTCTGTGAACCCTTGCAGCTCGACGTGCTTTCCGGGGCAGGTGGCCTGGCACGTGCCGCACCCCTGGCAGACGCCCGGGTTGACCTCGGCCACGACCTTCAGCACCCGGCCGGCACGGTCGCGGACCTCGCGGCGGCCGACGGCGCCGTACGGGCAGACCCGCTCGCACAGGAAGCAGCCCGCGCAGTGGGCTGCGTCCACGCGGGCTACCGTCGGCTCGCGCTCGAGCTCGGCGTTCGAGAAGAGGCCGAGCACCTTGGCCGCCGCCGCGCTGCCCATCGCGACCGACTCGGGGATGTCGCGCGGCGCCTGGCAGGCGCCGGCCACGAAGATCCCCGCGGTGTTCGTCTCGACGGGGCGCAGCTTCGGGTGCGCCTCGTTGATGAAGCCGTGCTGGTCGCACGAGACCGAGAGCTTCTGGGCGAGCGCCCGGATTCCCGGCTGCGGGCGCACCGCCGTCGCCAGCACCACCAGGTCGGCGTCGAGCAGCAGCGGCTCGCCGGCAAGCGTGTCGAACCCCTGGACCTTGACGACCTCGCCATCGCGCCACAGGCGTGCGACGCGGCCGCGCCGGTAGATCGCGCCCTCCTCTTCGATCGCCCGCCGCGTGAACTCGTCGTACCCCTTGCCCGCGGCGCGCACGTCCATGTAGAAGACCACCGCCTCGCCGTCGTGCACCTTGTGGCGGTACAGCATCACGTGCTTGGCGACGTACATGCAGCAGATCTTCGAGCAGTAGGGGATGCCCCGTGCCGGGTCGCGCGACCCCACGCACTGCAGGAATACCACGCGCTTCGGCACCCGGCCGTCCGACGGGCGCACGATCCGGCCGCCCGTCGGCCCCGACGCCGAGGCGAGGCGCTCGAGCTGCAGGCCGTCGATCACGTCGGGCACGGCGCCGTACCCGTACTCGCCGTATCCCGAGAGACCCTCGCCCTCCGGCTGCTCCTTCCCGATCGAGTAGAGCTGGTACCCGGTGGCGACGACGATCGCCCCTACCTTCTCGGTCACGAACCGGTCTTCCTGGCCGAAGTCGATCGCGCCACGCGTGCAGGCCTCGGCGCACTTCCCGCAGACCGCCTTCGCGATCCCCTTGCGCAATGCCATGAACCGTGCGCACCGCGCGCGGTCGAGCACCGGCAGGTTCGGGACCGCCTGCGGGAACGGCACCGAGATCGCGGGCCGTTTCCCCAGGCCGCACTCGAATTCGCTCGGCACCTTGCGGTTCGGGCACGCCTGCGTGCAGGCGCCGCACCCGTTGCACAGCGCCTCGTCGACCGAGCGGGCCTTGCGGCGAACCTTCACCTCGAAGTTGCCGATGTAGCCTGACACCTCCTCGACCTCGCTGTAGGCGTAGAGGCGGATTCGCGGGTGCTGGGCGACCTCCACCATCCGGGGCGTCAGGATGCACTGCGAGCAGTCGAGCGTGGGGAAGGTCTCGGAGAGCTGGCTCATGTGCCCGCCGATAGACGACTCCTTCTCGACCAGCACGACCTCGGCCCCGCCGTCCGCCAGGTCGAGCGCCGCCTGGATGCCGGCGATTCCGCCGCCGATCACGAGCGCCCGCCGCTCGATGGGGATCCGGATGGTGTCGAGCGGGGCGTTCGCTTTCACCTTCTCGACCAGCGTGCGCGTGATCGCGGTCGCCTTGCGCGTGGCCTGCTCGCGGTCGTCGTGGATCCACGAGCACTGCTCGCGGATGTTGGCCATCTCGCAGAGGAAGGGGTTGAGGCCGGCCGCCGACGCCACCTTGCGGAACGTCCGCTCGTGCATATGCGGCGAGCAGGCGGCGACGACAACGCCCGTCAGGCGGTTGGCGGCGATCGCCTCGCGGACCAGCGTCTGGCCCGGGTCCGAGCACATGTAGCGGTAGTCCTCGGCGTGGGCCACGCCCGGGTGGCTGCGCAGGGCTTCGGCAACCGCCGAGGCATCCACGGTGCGGCCGATGTTCTCGCCGCAGTGACAGACGAACACACCGATGCGCGCCATCAGTGCCTCCCGCCCGCCGGCGCGAGTGCCCGCGCCGCGAGCAGCGGCGCCGCGCTGACGAAGTGACGGTCGAGCCCCAGTCGCCCTGCCTCGATCCCCAGCGCGAGCCCGACCAGCTCGGTGACGTAGAGGACGGGAATCGGCGGGCGGCCGTCCCGCGCCATCGCACGCTGGCGGAAGTCGAGGTTCGAGTGGCACATCGGGCAGGCCACGAGCAGCGCCTCGGCGCCCGACCTGCGCGCGTCCTCGAGGATGGCCCGCCCGAGCCGGATGACCGATCCGGTGCGGCTGACCGAGAGCGATCCGCCGCAGCACTCGAGGCCCATGTGCCACGCGACGGGGGCCGCGCCGCACGCCCGGGCGATCTGCTCCATCGCG
>DAOPQX010000275.1:0-4948 GCA_035348395.1 Vicinamibacterales bacterium
AGCACCTTCTGCACCTCCGGCACCAGCACCTTCTGCACCTCCGGCACCAGCACCTCCAGCACCTTCTGCACCCCCTGCACCTCCTGCACCTCTCTATTCCAGTTTCATCTCCGCCACCAACGGCCGGTGGTCGGACGCCTCGGTCTCGGGCACCCAGGCACGGAGGGGCCGGAGGGTCGAACCCTTTCGAACCCAGAGGTAGTCGATCCGTTTGGCCGGCGCGGCGCTGGGGATGGTGAAGCCGTCCCCCTCGCCAACCTGGGCCCACACCTCGTCGAACGTCTTCGACATCGCCAGGTAGGTCCGGCTGCCGGGCGTGTCGTTGAAGTCGCCGCCGAAGAGCGCGGGCAGCCCCTCGTACTGCGCCAGCACCTCGCCGAACTGCTCCACGTTCAGCAGCCGCTCGGCATCGTCGCGCCGGTAGTCGATGTGCGTGCAGAGGAAGAGGAGGTCGCGGCCGTGTACGTCCACCACCACCTGCAGCACGCCGCGCTGCTCGGCCGGGCGCAGCATCCGCAGGTGCGTGTTGGCCCAGCGCCGCACCGGGAAGCGGGTGAGGACGGCGTTGCCGTACTCGCCGCCCTGGTGCGGGTGGTTGTTGCTGAAGATGGCGGTCATCCCGGTCAGCGCCGCCAGCTCGGCGGGCAGGTCGCGGCGGGCCGTGCGTTCGACGCCGCGGTCCACCTCCTGCAGGGCCACCAGGTCGGCGTTCTCGCCCGTGATGACCGAGGCGATGCGGGCCAGATCGAGCCGGCCGTCGAGTCCCTCGCCGTGGCGGATGTTGTAGCTCATGGCGCGGAAGGTGACGGGGCCGCCGCGAGCGGCACGTGCGGCAGGGGCGGTGGTGGGCGCAGAGGGCTGGCGCCCCGCGCAGGAGGCGGCAAGGAGAAGGACGGCAGCGACGGCGGCAAGCTTCCGGTGCATCGCCGGATCGTACAGCCGCGCTTCGGGATCGCAAAGAAAAGTGGCGGCGGTTGCCCTCTGCCTGCCTCCCGGTCAAGATGAAGGTTATGCCCGGCCAAGCCTCCTTCGGCATCGAGCCCCCTGGATACCGGCTGCCGGCGGTGGCGCGCGTTGGCGCGGTCCACCTGCAGGTGCAGCAGCTCGCCCGGTCGCTCGCCTTCTACCAGGACGTTCTCGGCCTGCGGGTCGTCGAGCGCGACCAGGTGTCGGCTGCGCTCGGCGCGCCCGGCACCGGCGGTGCCGGCGGCGCGGACGCCGCGGAGCCCCCGCTGCTCTCGCTGAGAGCGAGGCCGGGAACGCGGCCGGCAAGACCGGGGTCGCTCGGGCTCTACCACTTCGCCATCCTGCTTCCCTCGCGCGAGGCGCTGGGCGGCCTCATCGCGCACCTCGAGACGCTGGGCGTGCCGTTTGGCGGGGGAGATCACCTGGTGAGCGAGGCGGTCTACCTTTCGGATCCCGACGGCCTCGGCATCGAGGTGTACGCGGACCGGCCGCGCGAGCAGTGGCGGGTTCGAGGCCGCGAGCTGGTGATGGCCACCGAGCCGCTGGACGCCGACGACCTGGTGCGGGCTGCCGGCGGCCGCGGCTGGGAGGGGCTGCCGGCCGGCTCGCGCGTCGGCCACGTCCACCTGAGCGTGGGCGATCTCGAGCAGGCCGAGGCGTTCTACCACCGGGCCCTCGGGCTCGACAAGGTGGTGTGGAGCTACCCGGGCGCGCTGTTCTTCTCGGCCGGCGGCTACCATCACCACCTGGGCGCCAACACCTGGGGGCGCGGCGAGGCGGCCGGCGCCGAGGAGGCGCGGCTGCTGTCGTGGGAGCTGCAGCTGCCGGGCGGGGACGCGGTCGAGGAGGCTGCCCGCAGCCTCGAGGCAGCCGGGTATTCCGTCGAGCGCTCCGGTACGGGCTGGAGTGCGTCCGACCCCTGGGGCCAGGCCCTGCACTGCGTCCCGGGGCCCATCTCTTGAGCGCTCTGCTCCTGGCCGCCGCCGCTGTCGGGCGGCGCGGTTGCCGCCGGCAGTAGCGCCGGCCTCCGTGCCGGCCGGCCTCCGGGCGGTCGCCTCGGTCACCTTCTCCGCGCCCTCCGGTCAGCATTTCGAAAGAATTGAAGCTTGCTAGTCGCGCCACGACGCGACAAATCACGACATGAGCCCGATGTCGCTCCTTGACGCTTGCCTCCAGGCCGGCGCGGGACGAGACTGCTGCCGTCCCCATCCCCCATTTCTCGTAAGTCCCCTCGGCCTGCGGGCCGGCCGAGTGACCCCGGCTGTCGCATCCACCCGGGACACTGCTCTGGCAGGTGCTGAAAGAGAGCCTGGCAACACTGTCCCTTCTGCGAGCCGTTCGATGACTGTGGCGCAACTCATCTATCCCGGGGATCGCTACGCCGACCGGGCCGCCAGGGACCTGGCCCTGGCCGTCCTGCAGCAGACCGTCTTCGGGAGCGGTCCCGGGGGCGAGGGCTGGACGGCCGACGCGTTTCTCGAGCGGCTCGGCGCGGCTGACGGCGGGGCCTCCGACCTGCTCGACTCGGTGGTCTCGATCGAGGAGCTGCAGCACGTCCCGCTTCCCCCGGCGTTGACCGACGGCCACGGCCGGCTGTCCACGCCGGCCCGGGTCGAGTATCTCAACGACCTCGCGGTGGCGATTCGCGACGTGGCCGTCACGAACCTCGCGGGGCTGAAGCCCGAACACACGCGGGCGCTCGAGGGGCTGGTCGCCGCTCGTCTCGGCCCCCCGCTCGGGCTCAACGGCGCCCGGCACCTGCTGTCGGCGCTCGCCGGCCGGCTGCGCGGCGTGCGCCTTGGCGTGGGCCTCGACAAGCAGGAGTTCGAGCGGCAGCGCGCCGATCTCGCGCCCCGCTACGCGGCCGCCGAGATCGAGGCGAGCGTGACGGGCAACGGCGCGGGCAAGTACCGCCAGCTGGTGGACGAGGAGGCGGTGCTCGTCTTCGACATCGAGCGGCACGACGCGGCCATCGACCTGTTCACGCACCTGATGGACCGGGTGGCCGAGTGGCGCAGCCAGGTGATCGCGCTGGCCGGAGCGTGCGACGGCCTCATCGAGGAACTGCTCGACGAGGCGGAAGTGGCCCGCCGGCGGCGCCCCGACCTGGGTCCGACCGCGTACGAGATCGACGCGCCGATGCGCGGGGCGCCCCGGCCCGATCCCGAGATCGAGGGCGCGCGCTTCCTCGCCTGGCTCGCGGCCGAGCGCCAGGGCGGACCGGCCGCGCTGCTGCCGCTCGGGCGCGGCGAGCTGAAGGACCTGCTGCTGCGGTGGGCGGCCGGCCACGAGGCGGTCAGGGCCGTGAGGGACAGGCGAATCGACGAGGTGCTGTCGTCGATTTCGGCCGACGACCGCCGCCGCCACCTCCGGCAGCTGGTGGCGCTCGCGGCCGCCGCCGGGTCGGCGGAAAACGGCGGACCTCCCGCGGTCTACGTCTTCGGCGTCGAGGACGTGGAGCGCACGTCGCTCTCGCAGGCCGAGGTGAACCAGCTCGTGCCGCCAGCCGCGGCGGCGCGCATGGTGTCTACGGCTGATTCGCGGCGGATCTTCTGCATCGGCGTGGCCGGCTAGGAACTTGGAACGCGAAGGTCGGGCTAGCCCGCCGAAGCCGCAGCCTGCCCGCCGTACCCGCGAACGAAGTGAGCGTTTGGCGAAGGCGGGAGCGTAGCGAGCGTTTGGCGAAGGTCGGGTCGCCACCCGGGGGGCAGATCGTGAACAGGCCACCTTTCACGATCTGACCCTCGCGTGGTTTCGGGCGTCAGCGGCCGCTCAGGCGCCAGCGGCCGCCGCCGCGCGCGGAGATGTAGAGGAAGATGAAAGAGTAGAGCGCGGCCAGCTCGCCGCCGTTCTGGATCGGGAAGAGCGCGCGCGGCGCGTGACGCCAGAAGTAGGCCACCGCCATCTCGCCGGCCAGAATGAGAGCCACCCAGCCCGCCTGGATGCCGAGCGCGATCAACACGCCGCCCACCAGCTCGAGCACGCCCGCCAGCCCGTAGATCGAGTGGAGCGGCACCGCCTTCCCCCCGAGCAGCCCGAACACCTTCTGCACGCCGTGCTGCGCGAACAACAAACCCGCCACCACGCGGAGCAGGAAATACGTGACTTCCGAGTACCGGTCGGACCAACGGGCCATGGGGCGACTCCTCGTTGAAGTTTCAGGAAGATCCATCCTACCCCAGCAGGCGGCCGGCCGGCCCGCTGGAACCAAGGGGGCCCGCGATGCTATGTTCTGTCGTTCATGGACCCGGCGGTTCGGCCCCACACCCTTCGCTTGAACGGCTGGAAGGAGATTGCGGCCCACTTCGGCCGTACGGTTCGCACCGTCCAGAGGTGGGAGCGCGAGCTGGGCCTGCCGGTCCACCGCCTCTCCGCCGGCAAGGGGGAGACGGTCTTCGCGCTGCCGGCCGAGCTGGACGGGTGGCTCGTCCAGAACGAGCGCGCCCCCGGCGGTCCTGGATCGGCCGACCCGAACGGAAGCGGAAGCCGTGAGATCGACCCGGGCAGCGGGCCCGGCGCCCTTCCCGCCCGACCCGCCGGCCGCAGCTTTGCCAGCCTCCTCGCTGTGTTCCTGGTCGGCGTCGCGGTGATCGCGATCGTTCTCCTCGTGGCGTGGCACCCGCCGGGCACGGTGGGCGGCGAGCGACGGGTCCCCTCGTCATTCAAGCGGGACGGCCAGCAGCTGACCGTGCTCGATCAGTCAGGCCAGGTCCTCTGGACGTGGCGCGCGCCCTTCCCGCTGAGCGAACGCGAGTACTCCGACCAGCCGGGGGTGCCCGCGTTCCCGCGGGTGCTGTTCACCGATCTCGAGGGCGACGGCTCGATCGAAACGGTGTTCTGCGCCCTCGGCGGCGTGCTCGCCGACTCGGCCGTGTACGTCTTCGAGCAAGACGGCACAATGCGCTTCGGCTGGGAGTACCAGGGGCAGAAACGGTTCGGCGACGTCACCTATTCTTCGCCATGGAGGATCGCCGGGGTCGTC
>DAOPQX010000276.1:0-4925 GCA_035348395.1 Vicinamibacterales bacterium
AGACATTCCTCGAGCTGGCCGCCTGGTACGGGTCGGTCGGGCGCACGGCAGACGCGCGCCGCGTCCTGGCGCTCGCGCCTGGGGCAACCGAGGTGCTGTACTGGCGCGCGTGGCTCGCGGCGCTCGAGAACGACGCCGAGGCCGCGACGCTGCTGCGCGAAGCAGAGGCCGCCTCTCCCGAGATGGTATTCCCGTTCCGGGCGGAGAGCCTCGACGTGTTCGAGTGGGCCGCGCAGAAGGCGCCGGGCTGGAAGGCGAAGTACTACCTCGCGCTCGTGCGGTGGGCGCTCAACGACCTGGACGGCGCGCGCGAGCTGCTCGAACGAGTGGGCGACGAGCCGCGCTACGCGCCATTCTACGCGGCGCGTGCGGAGGCGATGGCCGCGGTGTCGAGAGCACGCGCCCGGGCCGATCTCGAGCGCGCGATCGATCTCGACCCGCGCGCGTGGCGCTTCGGGAAGCGGCTGGCCGAACACCTGCTCCAGGACGGCGAGGTTGAACAGGCCCGCCAGGTGGCGGCGCGGTACGCCGCGGCCGAGCCGTCGAACTACGTCATCGGCATGCTCCACGCCCGCACGCTGCTGCGGGCCGGGCGGTACGCCGAGGCCGACGCCCTGCTGCGGCGGCTCGAGGTGCTGCCCTTCGAGGGGGCGATCGAGGGACGCCTGCTGTACCGCGAAGCGCAGCTCATGCTCGGGGTCGAGTCGCTGCGCGCGTCGCGGTTCGACAGCCTCCTCGAGCGCGTGAAGGCAGCCCGCGAGTGGCCCGAGCACCTCGGTGCCGGCAAGCCGTACCCGGAGCAGGTGGACGAGCGCCTGGAGGACTGGTTGCAGGCGCTCGGACTCGAACGGTCGGGGCGGACCGCCGAGGCCGAAGCGGTCTGGAAGCGAGTGAGCGCTGACCGGCGTCCGGGCTTCGGCCTGCTGCTCAACGCGCTGGCGTTGAAGCGGCTCGGCCGCGCGGCCGAGGCCGGCCGCGCGCTCGACGAGTGGGCGTCGGCCGCCAAGGACTCCTCGCTGGCCGCGTGGGGGAAAAGCGTCTTCGCCGGCTCGCCCGTTCCTCTGCCCCCGGCGGTCCGCGATCTCGAGCCGCGGGTGTTCGCCCACGTCTCGTCGTACTGAGGAGTGTTTTCCTGATTCCTGATTCCTGATTCCTGATTGCTGTTGCGTGCAATCGCGGGCACCCGCCGCGAGGGTGAGGGCGCGGCGTCCTACACTGGCGGGGCGAGGTGGCCATGCGAGGTTGCCGCCGTGCGCCCGGTCTCGTCCTGCTGCTGCTCGCCGCGCCGGGGGCCGCCGCGGCGCAGCACCGCACCGGAACGGTGGAGGTGCGAGTCGAGGACACCGCCGGCAGGCCGGCCGCCGGCACCTTCGTCACCGCAGCCCCCGAGGCCGGGGGTGAGTCACGCCACTGCACGACCCGCCACGACGGGCGGTGCGTGATGCTGGCCGTCGCCCCGGGCACGTACCGCGTCTTCGCGGGGGCCGCGAGCGCGGCGGGCGATGCCGCGGCCACCGTTGCGCCGGGCGAGCACACGGTGCTGCGGCTCGCACCCCGGGCTGCAGAAGGGCACACGCTGAGGGCGGCGGGCGTTCCTGGAGGGCCGCCTCCCGCGAGTACGGTGCTCGACCGCCAGGGCCTCTTGGACCTGCCAACGCGCCGAACGCTGTTCGACGCCCTGCGCTTCGACCTCACGCAGCCCTCGCCCGGCAACTGGTGGCTGGATGCCGGCGGCACGTTCGCCCCGCTGCGTATCTTCATCGACGGGGTGGAGTACCCGGCGTCTCACAGTCGCGGCCTCCATCCCGGCGCCGATGCGCTGGACGCTCTTCGTCTCGACACACCCGAACGCCCCGGGGCGAGCTCGGCGCGCGGCGCCGGCGGCGCGATCTCCGCGGCCTGGCGCGCGGGAGCGTCGCGCCTCTCAGGCGAGGGGTCGCTCGTCTACGAGGGGTGGCGCCTGAACGGTCCGCCGCGCCCGTTCTCCCGCTACTCGCCGTGGGACCGCAACCTCGCCGAGCGAAACCTCACCGTGCCGGCCACGCCCTGGGCCGATCTCACGCCCAGGTTCAATCTTGGCGGACCGCTCGGGCCTCCGCGCCTCTCCTTTCACGCCTCCGGCTCGTTCAGCCGGCGCGACCACCACCGCGAGGTCGTGTTCCTGGAGGATCCCGACCGGGCCGCCCGCCGCTTCTCGTGGTTCTCCTGGTCCGCGCAGGGGAGCGCCAACCTGACCGCCGCCCGCTCGCGCGGCGGCCGGGTCCGGCTTGCGATGTCGTTCGGGCGCAGCAGGAACCGCGGAAGCGCCCCGACGCTCGAGCCCGACCAGGGCCGCCTGCCCGACGGCTCGCCGACCGCGGGCTTGACGCGCGCGCCGTTTGCCGGGCCCGCGGAAACCCAGGCCCGCTGGCGCGACACGGGCGCCGACGCGCGGCGCTTCACGCTCTCGCCTTCGATCGACTGGCCGATCGGGGAGGCGTGGTCGCTCGCCGCCGGAGCGGCGCTGTCTTTCCCGAGCTCGTGGACGCCCCGCGCGTTTCGCGGGACCGGAACCCGGCGCGTCTTCGCCACCTCGAATGCCAAGCTCCCCGGCATCTCGCCGGACGAGGTGCAGGCAGCCGGCTTTGCCGACAACCCCTCCAGCTACGGCACCGTGAGGGACACGACCCGGCGCGCCGTGCTGTCGCTCGAGGCCAACTGGGCGCCCGGCCGCCGCCGATCCGCGCACCTGTTCTCCGCCGGCGTGCGGGCCGAGCGCACTTCCGACGAGGTCTACATCGGCCACGAGCACCCGGTGATCCGCCTCCACTGGAACCGGGCGCTCACCACCACGAGCGGGAGCAGCGCGAGGGGCACGTACGGCTATTACACGGTGACGCGGCCTGGGACGATCGGACGCGCCGCGGGCACCAGCGCGGCCGCCTGGCTGCAGGACCGGTGGTCGCCCGGCCGCCGCCTGAGCATCGAGGCTGGCCTGCGCGCCGAGCGCGAGGCGGCGCCTTCCTACGTCGAAGGCTCAGGCGTCCGCACGCCCGTCTTCGGCTTCGGCGACATGCTGGCGCCCCGACTGTCGATTGCGTGGAAGCCGGATGATGCCGGCGCATGGCGCGTGCAAGGGTGGTTCGGGCTCTACTTCGATCACCTCACGACACGGCTGGCACGGACGCTCTTCGGCGCCCGCCACGACGTGATCGAGTCGTGGACGCTCGACACCACGAACTGGCGAACCCTCGAGTGCGACGAGGGGCGGCGCGACTGCCCCGGGGAGTTCATCGAGCGCGTGGATCGCCGGGTGCCGTGGAACGTCGCCGACCCGCTGCTGGCCCGCTCGTCCGGCCTGACAACCCGCATCGACCCGGGGCTGCGGCCGATGCAGACTGGGGAGTGGGGGGCGGGCATCGAGCGCCGGCTCGCCCGCTCCACGTCGCTGGCGCTGGGCTACACGGGGAAGTGGCTCGTCCGGGCGGTGGAGGACGTGGGGCTGTCGCTTCCGGGCGTGGGCGAGCGTGCCGTGCTCGCGAACCCCGGCTTCGGGTGCGCGACGACGGTCGCGCCCGGCCATCCCGCATTCCCGCTGCCGAAAGCCACGCGACGGTATCACGAGCTCGAAATCGAGCTGCGCCGACGCGGCCGGCCCGTCGCTCTCGCCGCGCGTTACCGCTGGAGCCGGCTGGCGGGCAATTACGGGGGGCTTGCGGCGTCAGACGAGGGGGGGCGCCAGAGCACCAACCTGACCAGCGCGTTCGACGCCCTCTACTCGAGCTACGACAGGTTCGGCCGGCAGGTCGACGGCCCCCTGCCCGGCGACCGTCCCCACCGGCTGGGTCTCGACGCCACGCTCGCCCTGCCCTCCGGCACCACGCTCTCGGTCTCGGCGCTGCTCGAGTCGGGCCGCCCCGAGTCGTCTGAAGTCACCTTCCGCGGTGTGCCCGTGTGGTTCAACGGAGGCGGCGACCTGGGCCGCCAGCCGCCCTTCTCGCAAGTCGACGCCAGGGTGCGTCAGGACGTCCGGGTGGCCGCCTGGGTTGTAACGCTCGAGGCCAGCGTCGACAACGTCTTCGACCAGTCCGCCTCTCTTGGCTTCTTCAGCAACAACCCCTACCGCGACGCTCTGGCCGTGCCAGAAGAGGCCTTTTTCGAGTTCCCGTGGGATCCTGCCGCCTGGGCCACCATGCTCCGGACCGAAGGCGTCCGAGTCAGGGACGAGCAGCTCTTCCTCGAGCCGAACCGCTTCCAGCGCCCGCGGCGCGTGGTCCTGACGGCGGCCCTGCGCTTTTGACCGTGGCACTCGGTAAACGCCAGAGGGGGGGACGCCGTATGAGGTGGGTAGACCCGAAGCTACCCACCTCCTTTGGGGTCCCTGCCCGGCAGGGACCCCGTTTTTCCCCTCCTTTCCCGGATCCCCTCTTGCACACGGCTCCCGCGTATTCCCATGAGGCCACCGGACGACTCACGTTCCCAGTTCGAGCAGCGGATGCGTTTGCGGCGGGCGGTGACCTGCATCTCGGCCGCTCGAATCGCCCTCGACGCTGGCCACCTGCTCGAGGCGGAGGAACGACTGGAGGAGGCCTGTCTCCTCGACCCCGAGGGCCTCGAGGCGCGCATCCTGCTCGAGCAGCTGCGCTCGCGCGAGCCTGACGAGGCGGAGGAACCAGCACTGGCGCTGCCTGAGGTAGACGCCCAGGGATCGGGAGCGGTGAGGCGTTGGAGCCATTGGGTTGCCGTCCTGATTGCCGTTGTGGCGCTTGCCGCCCTGGCCTGGTGGCGCGCACCGAGCCCCGACGAGAGCCGAATCGTTCCGGCCCAGCGTCCGGCGGAGCCCAGGAGCGAACCTGGGCCCGATCTGCCTCGGACCGTCGATCTGCAGCCGGGCGGCGGTACTGAGGTTTGGCCCGAGGGCCATGTGGACCTGCTGGGGATTGGGC
>DAOPQX010000277.1:0-4924 GCA_035348395.1 Vicinamibacterales bacterium
CCGCGCCGCGAAGCGAGGCCGACGGTCACGGGCTGCACCGCCTCGGCATGCGCGGCCGACGCCATCTCGCGCAGCCAGTCCGACATGGTGCCTGCCGCGATCGTCCGCCACGGCGCGACGCTGCCGTACCCGAAGGCCGCCCACTCGGGCTCGTTGCACAGGTCCCAGCCGAGGATCGCGGGCTCGCGGCCGTAGCGGGCCAGGAGCGGCACGACGACCCGCTCCAGCAGCGCGCGGCGGCTGGTCTCCCGCACCTGCACTCTCCGGCGCCCGAACAACTCGACGCCGTTCACCACGCGCCGAGGCCGGAACCAGGTGAAATCGAAGAGGACGAAGAGAAGCGTCGCACGGTGCGAGGCGGCCAGCGCCAGCGCCGCGTCGACGTCGCGGAAGCAGTAGGAGTCGAGGCCGAGTGGAACCCCGACCGGGTCGAACCTGATGCCGGCCCGCCCGTCGCAGAAGAGAAACCATCGGACGACGCGCAGGCCGGCCGCCGCGAGGCGGGTGAACAGCTCGTCGAGCTGCCCCGCCACCTCGGGACGGCCGACACCGCCCTCGGGGAACCAGGCGTTGCCGCCGAAGTCGCAACCGTAGGTGTGCCAGGGGAGGTTGACGCCGACGAAGGCCGGGAGGGGCTCGATCACGGCCGGTCGTCAGGCCTCGGGGCCCGGCTTCTGCTCGTCCTGGAGCAGCTCGGCCAACCCTCCCCAGGTGTCCGGGTCCTGGACGAGGAGCGTCTGGAAGTACAGCTCCACGTCCTCCTTCGGGTACTCGGCGCGCAGCTTCGTCGCGGCCTCGGCGAGCCGCGAGGCCTCGGGCGCCTGGAGTTCCTCGCCACTGAGCACGCCGTTGTCGTGCGTGATGCCGAGCGCGTCGAGGAACGCGGCCAGCATCGGCCGCCGGTGACGCAGGTGGTAGGCCACCAGGACACGCCCCGCGACCGGATCGGAGAGCCCGGGCAGCGAGGCGAGGTACCTCACCTTCCGCTCGAGCGGAAGCGTCCGGGTGGTCTTCAGGCGGAAGTGGAAGTGCGAGGCGATGGCGAGCAGCGCCTCGGCCTGCTGCTCGGCCCCCTCCTCGTCTTCCCAGAACGCCGCCGCCGCCTCCATGCGGCGCTCGAGCGGGATGCGCTTCCAGAGCCGGCCGGGACTGGCCGGCACGTCCTTCCTCGCGGGGGCTTCTGGCTGAAACGGATACGCCGTCATGATGTCTCCCGGTCTTCAGTCAACCCTTGATGGTAGCACGCGCCGCGCGCCCACTGGGGACTGGAGGCCCGGGTCAAGGCCGGGGCGGCTCGGTCACCCAGGCCTCGACCTGCTCGCGCACGCGGGCGGCGAGCGCGTGCGCCGCCCCGGCGTCATCCGCCTCGGCGATCACGCGCATGACCGGCTCGGTATTCGAGCCGCGAAGCAGGAACCACCCGTCGGGCAGGGTCACCTTCACGCCGTCCCTGAGGTCCTGCGGGTACGCCTGGTACTCGCGGGCGGCCCGCCGCAGCACGTCCCGCAGGCGCTGCGACGGGAACGGAAACTGCATCTTCACCATCTCGAAGGGCGGCAGCGCCGCGGCCAGCTCCGAGACGCGCTGCCCCGACGACACCAGCCGGTGCAGGATGAGGGCCATGCCCACCAGGCTGTCGCGCGCGAAGTTGATCGCCGGGTAGATCACTCCCCCATTTCCTTCTCCCCCGATCACCGCCCGGAATCGCTGCATCCCGGCGGTCACGTTCGCTTCGCCCACGGCCGTCCGGCACGCGCGGCACCCGTAGCGGGCCGCTACCTCCTCGACGGCCCGAGTGGTCGACAGGTTGACGACCACCGGTCCGGGCGTCTGCGAGAGCACGTGCTCGATCGCCAGCAGGAGCGTCCGCTCCTCGCCAATCGGCGTGCCCTCCTCCGAGACCACCGCCAGGCGATCCGCGTCCATGTCCTGCGCGAACCCGATGTCCGCGCCGTGACGGCGAACCGCGTCGCACAAGCTGCGCAGGTTCTCGGCGGTCGGCTCGGCGGGCCGCGGGAAGCTGCCGTCCGGGGTGACGTTGATCCCGATGACCTCGGCGCCCAGGCGCTCAAGCAGCCGGGGCCCGGCCACGGCCCCGGCGCCGTTGCAGGAATCGATGACGACCTTCGGGCGGCGTCCCGCGGGCAGCGGCCCCACCGCCCCGAGCACCGCGTCGAGGTGCAGGTCGACGGCGTCGGGCACGTCCTCCACGCCGCGAAGCCGGTGCGAACGCGCCTTCGTGTAGTCGCCCTGGTGGTAGATGTCGAGCAGTTCGCGACCGCGCCCGCCGCTGAGGAACAGGGCGTCGGGACCGACGAACTTCAGCGCGTTCCACTCGGGCGGGTTGTGGCTTGCCGTGATGGCGATGCCGCCGTGCGCGCGGAGGTGCCGCACCAGCAGCTGCACCGTCGGCGTCGGGCAAACGCCGGCGTCCGAGATCCGGCAGCCGGTCGACAGCAAGCCGGCGACAACGGCCTGGCGCACCATCTCGCCCGAGGTGCGGGTGTCTCGCCCGACCACCACACGGCCCGACCCGATGTAGGTGCCGAACGCCTGGGAGAAGCGCGTGAGGAGATCCGGGGTGAGCGAGTCGCCCACGACCCCGCGGACGCCCGAGATGCTGATCTTCAGTGTCGGTATGGCCGGCATCGTCCGTCTCCCTGGCGGCCCCCCGGGAAGCGAGGCCTCGTTACCGTCCCAGCCGATCGTGCGCCCAGTCAACCAGCTCTCGGGCGCGGGCCGTGCCGTGCGCCTCGACGATCAGGCGCAGCATCGATTCCGTGTTCGAGGCGCGCACGTGCACCCAGCCATCCGGGAAGCCGACCTTCACCCCGTCCGCCAGGTCGGTCCGCCCCTCGGCCTCCTCCTGCACGGCGTCGCGGAAGTCCTGCAGCGCGCGGTAGATCAGGTTGGGCTCGATCGGCACGTGCTCCTTCACCATCACCGTCTGGGGCAGGGCGTCCGCCAGGGCCGAGAGCGGCCGCTCGGCCGAGGCGAGGTGCGAGAGCAGCAGCCCGATGGTGGCGGCGCTGTCGTGGGTCGGCTGCACGCGCGGCACCGCGACGCTGCCGTTGCCCTCGCCGCCGATGACGGCCCGGTGATCCAGCATCGCCTCGGAAATGAACGGCTGGCCGACCGGCGTGCGGACGACCGGGGCGCCGTAGCGCGCCGCCACCAGGTCGACGGCCATCGTCGTGCACACGTTGGTCACGACCGGGCCGACGCGTTCCTGCAGCGCCATGTCGGCCGCCAGCGGGAGCGTCATCTCCTCGGAGAGCGCTCGTCCCCCCTCGTCCACCAGGCTCACCCGCTCGCCGTCGCCGTCGTGGACGAGGCCGAGGTCCGCCCGCCCTGCCTTGACGACCGCCCGCACCTGCACGGCGTTCTCGGGCTTCGGCTCGGGTGTGTGCGCGAAGGGGCCTGCGGGATCGTCGTTGATCGCGAGCACCTCGCACCCCAGCTCCTCGAGCCAGCGCGGCGACAGCAGCGAGCAGGGGCCGTTGCAGCAGTCCACCGCCACCCTGAAGCGCCGCGCCCGCACGCGCGCGACGTCGAACTGCGCGCGCAGCACTTCGAGGTGGTGCCCGATCACCTCGGCCTTCTCGACCCTCCTGGGGATCGCGTCCCACCCCGCCTTGTCGAAGCGCCCCTGGTGATAGACGTCGAGCAGCTCCTCGGCCTGGGAGGCCGTCAGGTAGATCCCGTCGTGGCGCACGAACTTGAGCGCGTTCCAGTGCGCGGGGTTGTGGCCGGCCGTCACCGACACGCCGCCCACGGCCCCGAGCCAGCCGACCGCCAGCTGCAGGCTGGGTGTCGGGCAGATGCCGAGATCCACCACCTCGTTGCCGGTCGCCAGGAGGCCCGCCGTGACCGCGGCAGCCACCATGGGCCCCGAGGGCCGGGTGTCGCGACACACGAGGATGCGGCCGCGCCCAAGGTAGCTTCCAAACGCCTGCGCGAAGCCGACGACCAGCTCGGGGGTGAACGTCTCGCCCACGACACCCCGCACGCCTCCAATCCCGATCTTCAGCGGTTTCATGGTGTCTCCACCGGCAGCCGGAACGCACCGGGTCCCGGGCGCGTGAACAGGAACCGGGCGGCGCCGGCCGGGCCGGGGCACGCGGCGCGATAGGCGCGCTGCCAGCTTTCGGTGAACGCGCTGGCCGCGGCGCTTGGGACGAGGGCCCAGACGCTTCCGCCGAAACCCGCCCCGAAGGCGGAGGCGGCCACCGCACCCAGGTCGCGGGCGCTGTGCGCGAGCGCAATCGTCTCGGGCACCTGGTTCCCCAGCAGGCGTTCCGCCAGCGCCTGCGATCGATCCACGAGGCGGCCGAAGTCCCCGAGCCGGCACTCATCCAGGGCCTGCGCCGCGGCGGGAAGGATCTCCTCGCTCTCCTGGTAGAACTGCTCGAAGCGGTCGAGCAGCGCGCCGGCGTCGAAGCCCTCGGGCGTGTTCGACGCGATCGCGCGACGGATCGGCGACGGCCCCGCCTTGGCGACTGCGCGCCCGAGGCAGGGATCGCTCCTCCCGGTGGCGCGGTTCCACGCCTCGAGCACCGCACGGGCCGCGAACGACGCACGGTTGTACGAGGCCATCGCGGCCCCCGTCTTCTCGGCCACGATCCCGCTCACGGCCACCACGAGCCCGTGGTCGGCCGGGAAGCTCACCTGCCGCTCGTGGTGCACGGGGCAGAACGAGTAGAGGCTCAGCTCGCCCTCGCGCCCACAGAGGATCGCGGTATGGTCCTCGCTCCCTCCGAAGGTCCCCACGCCGCGGTCCCCTGCCAGCGCCCCGAAGCTCTGCCCGTTTTCGATCGTTCCGAGGTACCCCGCCAGGTCTTCCGGCGACCGGATCTCGCGCCGGTAGGCCTCCAGGCGCTCGAGGCCGTTCAGGTCGGACAGCACCAGGTAGACCGCCACCATG
>DAOPQX010000278.1:0-4914 GCA_035348395.1 Vicinamibacterales bacterium
CGCGCGGGAGCGGCAGCGTCTCGCTGGCCAGGTATCGGTCGATGCTGGTGCGTGCGAGGACGAGCAGGCGCGCGCGGTCCTCTGGCGACACGGGTTCGCGCGAGGATGGCCGGCGCTGCGGCAGGCCCGAGACGTCCTTCCCGGCCGGCCCCGCGGTGAACGCCACCGCGGCGTATCCCACGACGCGTTCGGGTTCTCCAACGGCGACGTCGGCCGAGTTGGCGTAGCTCACGGCGTGGGCCCGCTCCGCGCCCATCTCGCGCGCGGCGGCGATCGCGGCCAGGACAGGCGCCTCGCCGCAGGCGCACGTCGCGAGACCGGGAACGCCGGTGCGCTCGGCGGCCCGGAGCGCGAAGGTCACTTGCGCGGGATCCATTGAGAGGATCGCCTCGACCGTTCGGCGGTCGACCTCCGCCGCCTGCCGTGCGGGAGGGTAGTGGGAGAGATCCGAGCTGGCCACGATCAAACCCTTGCGCCCGCGCAGCGCGGCGGCGAGGGTCCGGCCGAACCGCTCGGCGAGCGCCGGGTTGCCCGGGCCGACCACGGCCGCGACGACGGGCGTATCGGGGAAGAGGCGCCGGGCGAACGGCAGCTGGACCTCGATCGAGTGCTCGCGAACATGGGCGGAGCGGTCGGCGACGCAGTCGCGGCAATTGGCGAGGAGCGCAGCGACGAGCGAGGCGTCATTCCGCACGGTTCCCAGCGGCGTCTTCAGCCCTTCACCGTCGAAGACGGAGACCCGGTCTGCTCGCACGCCGGTGTGGTTGGTGCCGAGCAGCACGATGGCGTCGTACTGGTGACCGCGGGCCTGCGCCCACGCGTCGGCGGCAATCTGTCCGGAGAAGACGTAGCCGGCGTGGGGAGCGACGAGCGCGAGCGGCCGGTGGCCGGCCGCGGGAACGGCGTCGGCAAGGTAGCCGTCGAGCGCCGCGCCCAGGGCGCGTGCCTCGGCCGGGTAGAAGCTGCCGGCGACGGCCGGCTCGCGCACGGCCGCCAGCCCCGGCCCCGGGCCCTGCTGAGCCTCGCCGCGCACGGCCGCGGCGGCGGCTCCCGCGATCGCGGCGATGACTAGCGCGAAGACGCCTCGACCGGCCTTCGTCATGCCCATACCCCTTTGACCGGTGCCCGGCAGTACTCGCATCGTCCGGCCACCAGGTGCTGCCCGGTCACGAAGAACCCCTCGCGCCGAACGACGACCTTCCGGCATGCCGGGCAGTAGGTGTGATTGCCGGCGTGGCCTGGGATGTTGCCGATGTACACGTAATGGAGCCCCGCGGCCATCCCGAGATCCCTGGCCCGCTCCAGCGTGCTGACCGGGGTCGGTGGCAGGTGCAGGAGCTGGTAGTCGGGATAGAAGCGGGAGAAGTGGAGTGGCACGTCGGGGCCCAGCTCGCCGGCGACGAACGACACGAGGTCGCGGAGGGCGCGATCCGAGTCGTTCAGCGACGGCACCACGAGGTTGACGATCTCGAGGTGAACCTTGGTGGCGGCAATCTGCCGGATGCTGCGGAGGACGGGCCGAAGCTCAGCCCCGCACACGTCGCGGTAGAACGGCTCGCTGAACCCCTTGAGGTCGATCTTGATCGCGGACAGTGCCGCGCACAAGTCCGCGAGCGGCGCCTCGTTCATCAGCCCGCAGCTCACCATCACGGAGCGGATCCCGCGCTGGCGCGACTCCGCCGCGACGTCGAGCATGTACTCGGTGAAGACCGTCGGCTCGTTGTAGGTGAACGCGACGATCGGGCTTCGGCGAAGCGAGGCCGCGCGAGCCAGGTCGGCGGGCGTTCGGTAGGCGGGGGAGAAGTCGCCGGGAGACGACTGCGACAGCTCCCAGTTCTGGCAGAACCGGCATCGCAGCGGGCAGCCCGAGGTGCCGAAGGAGAAGGCGTCGCTGCCGGGCAGGAAGTGATAGAAGGGCTTCTTCTCGATCGGATCGACCGTGATCGAGAGCGGGCGCCCGTAGACGAGGCTCTTCAACTCGCCGCCCACGTTGGCCCGCGCGCGGCAGGCGCCGCGCCCGCCCGGAAGGATCGTGCATCCCCGGGCGCAAAGGAGGCACTTGATCGCCGCAGCGCGGTGACGGTGCCCAGCCTTCAGGACCTCGCCAGCCGGGTGGCAGCGGAGGCAGTCCTTGCCGGCGTCGGCCCCCGACGCCCAGTAGCGCGCCCGCGGGGCGGGCGGCACCAGCCCCTGCCCGCCGGCCGCGGGCCAGGCAAGCGGGGCCAGGCCCAGGGCGGGCGCGCCGGCCCCCAGGCTCGCGGCACGCTCGAGCAGCTGGCGGCGGGTGAGCATGGGCGGATGTTACTCCGATCGGTACTCGAACCTCAGCTCCACTCGCACCTCCGGGTGCAGGCTCTGCCGGACCGGGCAGATCTGCGCGGCGCGCTCGAGCCGCACCCGGTCGCCGGGGCTGAAGTCGCGTGGAAAGGTGATCACCGCGACGAGGGCCCCGATGCGGCGGACGGGCTCGGAGGTCATGTGCTTCTCGACGTGCACGCGCGTGCCCTCGAGGTCGAGGCCGGTCCGGCGCGCGACGAGCCCCATGACGGTCGTCAGGCAGGTGCCGAGCGCGGTTGCCACGAGATCGGTGGGCGAGAACAGCTCGCCTCGACCGCCGTTGTCGGTGGGGGCATCCGTGGTGAGGCGGCTTCCTGAGGGGCCGTGTGTCGCCGCACAGTGGAGGTCGCCGAGGTAGTCGATGTCGATGCTCACCGCCATGGCGGGATTCTATCGGATTACGCTCCCGTCGCCGCCTGTGTTATCGTTGCTGCGACGGTTTCAAGGAGTGTCGATGCGAGTGGGTCTGCCAGAACTGGTCATCATCCTCGTCATCCTCCTGCTCCTCTTCGGCACCAGCCGGCTGGCTGGGCTGGGGAAGGGGCTTGGGCAGGCGATTCGCGGCTTCAAGAACGAGGTGGGGCCGCGCGACAACGGCGACGAAGAGCCCGAGGTCAGGGGCCGGAAGTAGCCTCCCTCATTCCCTCCCGCCCTACTGGCGCGCGAGCAGTGTCTCCAGGTAGCGCGATCGGAGCTGGCGGCTGGCCAGCGCCCGCTTGACCGGCGGCAGCTTCAGGATCACGCCGAGGACGGCCGCCATGGCGCGGTGGCTGGCCAGGGCATGGTTGTCGAAGACCAGGTCCTGGAGTTTCCCTCGCTCGATCGCCATCAGCACCACCTTGTGCGTCGAGTTGACCGGGGTGATGACGCGCGCCGGCCGCTCGCGCAGCACCAGTCCGCCGCGCTTGCAGGCGGGAACGCACACGCCGCAGCCGAGGCAGAGATCCTCGTTCACCCGGGCCGTCCTGGCCCGCCGCCGAACCGGGTCGTTGGCCGACACCAGCGCCATCGCCTCGACTGGACACGCCTCGACGCACGCCCCGCAGCCGTTGCAGCGGCCCTTGTCCACCGACGGCAGGTAGTTCGTGGTGTGGACGGGGTGCAGGAAGCCGAAGCGGCGCGCGGCGAGCAGCGCCTCGCAGCAGCAGCCGCAGCAGTTGCAGATGAAGCTGGGGCGGCGGCGCACGTTCTCGCCGAACTGCACGAGGCCCCTTTCGCGGGCCTGCTGGAGCAGATCGAGGCACTCGGACACCTCGACGCGGCGCGCCGCGCCGTGCCGCGTCAGCGACGAGGCGACCGTGTTGAACGTCATGCAGATGTCGAGCGGGACGTCGCACGCCTTTCCGGCGTGCTGCATCTTGTGGCGGCAGTAGCACAGGCTGATGCCGATGCAGCTCGCCTCCTTTACCACCTCACTCGCGCGCTCGTACTCCAGCACGTGGAGCGACAGCTCCTCGGGCAGCGCCCCCTCGTTCACGAACACGCGCCCAAGCTGCGTCTCGCCCGTCAGGAACAGCGCCTTGATGAAGTCTTCCTCGACGTTCAGGTACTGGTAGAAGAGGCGGGCGAGCAGCGCCTGGTCGAGATCGCCCCGGAGCCGCATCATCGAGAACTCGAAGAAGCCGGCCATCGGCGGCGGAAGCACGTAGTGGCGCACGCCGTCCGGCCGCTCGATGTCGAGCAGGATCGCCCGGCCGGCGAGCGCGTCGAGCACCTCGCGGGCCTCGGCCTCGGGCATCTGCCAGGCGCGGGCTGCCTTGGCGGCGGTGAACGGCTTGATCGGGAGGCGTGCGACGAGGCCGGCCTCGCGCTCGCTGAAGAGCATCTGGAGGATCGCGTAGAGGACCTCGGAGGGCGGCGCCCCCTGCGGGAAGCGGTTCAGCCGCTCGACGAGGCTCCGGTACGCGCCACGCGCGGTGAGGTGGGCCATGGGGGACTCACGGACTACATTTTCATTTCAAGGCTTCATCCCCTCCGAACTCCCGGTCGGGCGCCAGCTCGCGCAGGATCGTGCGGTCGGTCTCGGTCTCGACGCCGCGGATCATGCGGCTGAGCGTGGCCCCCACGCCGGGGCCGAGCATGAAGCCCTGGCCGCACATCCCCTCGGCATGGACGTACCCCTCGACCTGCTTCGACCAGCCGAGGATCGGCGACCCGTCGGGCGTCATCGGGTAGAGCCCGCGCCAGGTGCGCCGCACCTTGACGTTCGCCAGCTTCGGCATCAGGCCCACCATCCGGGTGGCGATCATCGGCAGGTAGGCCGACGTCTCGCGGCGGTCGGTGCCGACGATCGGCGGGTCGGGGGTGATGCAGAAGACGATGCCGCCCGGGCCGTGCTGGTAGAAGTAGTAGTTGCGCGCGCCCGGGGTGGGGCGGAGGTCCACCAGCATTGGGTCGAAGAAACGGGCGACCGGCTCGGTGATGCCGGCCTCGTGGCTGTCTGGCGCGACGGGGGTGTCGAGGCCGGCCGACTGGGCGATGGGGCGGGCCCAGGCGCCCGCCGCGTTGACCACCGTCTCGGTGGCGTATCCTCCCTTGTCGGTCCGCACGCCGACGACCCCGCCGTGGCGCTTGATG
>DAOPQX010000279.1:0-4914 GCA_035348395.1 Vicinamibacterales bacterium
TGGCCCGTGAAGGACCGGCGCACCTTCGAGCACTGGCAGAAGCACACCGCCTGGGGGAAGCTGTTCGAGCGGTATTGACGGAAAGGCCGTCCCCGTGGATCACCCCGATATTCGCGAGTTTCTGGCCCGGATCGAGCTGTTCGGCGGCCTGACGGCCGAGGAGCTGGCCCGCATCGCCGCCATGGTCGTCGTGGAGGACGTGAAGCGCGGGGAGCTGCTGTTCGAGGAGGGCGCTCCGCGCAGGCACCTCCACATGATCGAGAAGGGCGAGGTCGAGCTGTTCAGGCGGGGGGCGGGGGGTGAGAGCCGCCTCGCGTTCTTCGAGGCGCTCGACTTCCTCGGCGAGGGCAGCCTGCTCGACGACTATCCGCACTCGGCGTCCGCCCGGGCGCTGCAGGACGGCCGGATCCTGAGGATCAGCCGCGAGTCGTTCGCCGGGTTGCTGCGCGACGAGCCCGCGGTCGCCACCAAGATCCTCTCGCGCACCGCCCGCGTGATCTCGCGGCGCCTGCGGCGGGCGTCCGCGCGCGTTGCCGACGCCGGCGCGCAATACATCAGCGGCCGCACGCGCCGGGAGCACGACCTGCTGGGCGACCGCGAGGTGCCCCACGAGGCGTATTACGGCATCCAGACCCTGCGCGCCGTGGAGAACTTCGAGATCAGCGGCGTGCCGCTCCATCACTACCCGGTCCTGATCGAGGCCCTGGCGATGGTCAAGTCGGCCTGCGCGAGGGCCAACGCCGACCTCGGCCACCTCGAGCGCCCCGTCGAGGCCGCCATCGTGCAGGCGTGCCACGAGATCATCGAGGGCAAGTGGCACGGGCATTTCGTGGTGGACATGATCCAGGGTGGCGCCGGCACCTCGACGAACATGAACGCGAACGAGGTGATCGCCAACCGTGCCCTGGAAATCCTCGGCCGCGAGAAGGGCGACTACGCGCACTGCCACCCCAACAACCACGTGAACCTCTCGCAGTCCACCAACGATGCCTACCCGTCGGCGCTGCGCGTGGCGCTGATACGGGCCAACGGCGGCCTCTGCCGCGTGCTGCGCGACCTGGCCGACGCGTTCGCCGCGAAGGCCCTCGAGTTCTCCACCGTCATCAAGATGGGCCGCACGCAGCTGCAGGACGCCGTGCCGATGACGCTCGGCCAGGAGTTCGAGGCGTACGCCGTGACGCTCGGCGAGGAGATCGAGCGGCTCGAGCAGAATGCGGCGCTCTTCCTCGAGGTCAACCTTGGCGGCACCGCGATCGGCACGGGGATCAACGCCGACCCCGAGTTCGGCAGCCGCGCCGCGGCACGCCTCTCGGAAATCGCCGGCCTGGAGATGCGCCTGGCGCCGCACCTGATCGAGTCCACCCAGGACACCGGCGCGTTCGTCATGTACAGCTCCGCCATCAAGCGGCTCGCGGTCAAGCTCTCGAAGATCTGCAACGACCTGCGCCTGCTCTCGAGCGGCCCGCGAGCCGGCCTCGGCGAGATCCAGCTCCCGCCCATGCAGCCCGGGTCGTCGATCATGCCGGGCAAGGTGAACCCGGTGATCCCCGAGGTCGTCAACCAGATCGCCTACAAGGTCATCGGCAACGACCTCACCGTGACCCTGGCGGCCGAGGCCGGGCAGCTCGAGCTGAACGTGATGGAGCCCGTGATCGTCCAGAGCCTGCTCGAGTCGATCGAGATGCTCAAGAACGGGATGGACACCCTGCGGCTGCGCTGCGTCACGGGCATCGTGGCGAACGTCGAACGCTGCCGCGAGCACGTCCAGCGAAGCATCGGCGTGGTGACGGCGCTCAACCCGATCCTCGGGTACGACACGAGCACCGAGCTCGCGCAAGAGGCGCTCGCGACCGGCCGGGGAGTGTACGACCTGGTGCTCCAGAAAGGGCTGTTGTCGCGCGAGGAACTCGACCGGCTGCTCTCCCCCGAAGCGATGGTGCGGCCGCGGAAGCTGTAGCCGCCGTGCACTACTCGTCCCACCGGAACCGGGCCACCGCCGCCGCCCCGAGGATGGCAGCCGTCCCGAGCAGCAGCGCATAGGCCCGGCTGGGCCGCCGCGCCGCCGCCGGCAGCGGCCAGGTCGTTCCAGCGCGTCACCCCGCCCAGCAGCTCGCGCAGCGCGCCCTTCTCGGCCTCGGAGAGCCCCTCGGCCTCGTCCAGCCCCTCGAGGGCGTCGCTCGCGGCGGCCCGCCCGGTCGGACCGCTGAACACCTCCCGGCTCACCGCTTCCATCGCGTGCCCGGCCAGGATGCCCTGGACCATGCCCGCCTCGGTCGCCCTGCTGGCGGCGAAGAACAGGAGGTTCTCGCCGACAGCTCCTCGACGATCGCCGGCTCCTGCGGAACGAGGCCGATCCGCCGCTTCAGGGGATCGGTGTCGCCCTGCAGGCGGCGCCCCTCGATCAGCACCTCGCCCTCGTCCGGCTCCAGCAGCCCCGCCACCATCGAGACGGTCGTCGTCTTTCCGGCACCGTTCGGGCCCAGCAGCCCCACCATCTCGCCCGGCCCGACGCAAAGCGAGACGCCGTTCACGGCGGCGAGGGCGCCGTACCGCTTGACCAGCCCGCGCGCTTCGAGCACAGGCCCCTCCGTTCTCGCTACAGCCAGCGCTTTCTTCTGAACCACGCCACCATCCCGGCCGCGGTCGCGAGGCTGATCACCCAGAACGCCGGGTAGGCCCACGTCCAGTGCAGCTCGGGCAGGAAGTCGAAGTTCATGCCGTAGACGCCCGCCAGGAACGTCAGCGGGATGAAGATCGTGCCGATCATGGTCAGCACCTTCATGACCTCGTTGAGCCGGTTGCTCATCGCGGTCATGTAGGTCTCGGTCAGCCCCATCGCGACCTCGCGGTAGGTCTCGACGATGTCGATGATCTGCACCGTGTGGTCGTAGATGTCCCTCATGTAGGTGCGCGTCTGCTCGCTGAGGCAGTCGTGCTGCTCGCGCATCAGGTTGCTCACCACGTCGCGGATCGGCCACACAGCTCGCCGCAGCAGCAGCAGCTCGCGCTTCAAGTCGTGGATGTCCTTGATCGACTCGGGCCGTGCGCGCTCGAGCACCTCGCCCTCGACCTCCTCGAGCCGATCGCCGTAGTACTCGAGCATCGGGAAGCACGAGTCGACGATGGCGTCGATCAGGGAATGGACCAGGAAGCTCGCGTCCCCGTTGCGGAGCCTCGAGCGGGCGTGCAGCCGCTGGCGCACCCCGTCCCACACGTCGCCCGGGCTCTCCTGGAAGGTGAGCACGGTGTTGTGCCCGAGGAAGATGCTGATCTGCTCGCTTCGAAGGTGGCCGTCTACCAGCTCCAGCATCCGCACGATGATGAAGAGCCGCGGCTGGTAGCGCCCGTCCTCCGCGTAGGGCTCGACCTTGGGCCGGTGGGTGGTGTGGAGGACGTCCTCGATTGCCAGGGGATGGAGGTTGTACTTCTCGGCCAGGGCCCGGATCACGTGGAGGTTCGTGACGCTGTCCACGTTGATCCAGCGCACGGTCGCCCACGGCGGCCGGTGCTCGCCGATGAAGGCGTCGACGTCATCGACGCGGGTCACCTGCACCTGGTCGGGCGCGTAGTCGAAGATGGTCACGCCGACCGGCGCCGTGGTCGAGGGGAGGGTGGCCAGCTCTTCCAGCTCGATGCCGGCCACCGACCCCGGCTTCTTCGCGCGCCGCATGCGCAGCAGCCGCAGGAGCGCGGGCCGGCGCCGGGAGCGCCTCCGCCCGTTGCCCGCCCCGGGGGCCGCGTTCGACTCCAACTCGGTTGACCCGGTCTTCACTTCCCCGCGATCCATGGAACCTCCGAGACCCCGCCCGATCACCCCGGCGTTCCGAGTCGGGAGGCCTCGAGCGCGGGCGAAACCGGAGATCATCGCACAAGAGTATAGTGCGATGATGCGACGTGGCGGCGAAGGCGGGAGCCGGTTGCCGGCATCCGGCCGGCCCGCGATCGGCGGAGGACAGGGGATGACGTTCCGCGAGCTGGTGGCCGGGGCCCTGGTGATGGGCCCGATGACGAAGGGCTCGAACCTGCCGTACCGGCGCCTGTGCGTCGAGCTGGGCGCCCGCGTGACGATGTCCGAGATGGCGGTGGCGAGGCGGTTGAGGCAGAAACGGCGTCCGGAGTTCGCGCTGATTCGCCGGGCGCCGGGCGAGCCGTGCTTCGGCGTGCAGCTGGCCGGCAACAAGCCCGAGGAGCTGGGTTGGGCCGCCTCGCTGGTGGAGGAGCGGGGTGCCGACTTCGTGGACCTCAACCTGGGGTGCCCGATCGATCGGTTCACCCGAATTGGCCTCGGCGCGTCGCTCGGACGGCAGCCGGGCCGCGTGCGCCGGCTCGTCGAGGCGATGACGCGGGCGGTCTCGCGGATTCCCGTGACGGTCAAGATCCGGCTTGGGTGGAACGACGAGCACCGGAACTACCTCGAAGTGGCGTGCGCCGCGGTGGACGGCGGCGCGGCCGGGATCGCCGTGCACGGCCGGACGCGCGACGCCCGGTACCGTTCGAAGGCCGACTGGGAAGCCGTCGCGGAGGTGGCTTCTGCAGTGGGGGTGCCGGTGATTGGAAACGGGGACCTTCTCTTCGGGCACGACGCGCCGGCGGCGATCGCGCGGTCGGGCTGCGCGGCGGTGATGACGGCACGCGGCGCGCTGATCCGTCCCTGGATCTTCAGGGAGGCGGCCGAGGGCTATCGGCCTGTGGGCCCCGACGAACGCCTGGCCGTCTACCGGCGCTATGTCGAGCTGGCCCTCGAGCACTGGGGCGATCACGAGCGGGGAAGAAACCAGGTGCGCGAGTTCCTGCAGTGGCACCTCGGGTTCTGGTGCCGCGAGGCGCCGCGGCGAGCGGACGGCTCGTGGCCCGCCATGCAGGAACGGGAATCGAGGGATGCGGGTCGGCTGTCGCCGCTCGAGGCGCTGCTCG
>DAOPQX010000280.1:0-4913 GCA_035348395.1 Vicinamibacterales bacterium
CGGGCGCGAGCACCTGGTCCGGAACCTGATCTACCCGGTGCCCGACCCCCGGTTCCCGTTCCTCGGCGTCCACTTCACGCGAATGGTCCACGGGGGCGTCGAGGCGGGGCCCAACGCGGTGCTCGCGTTCCGGCGGGAGGGGTACACGCGCACCAGCTTCTCGCCGCGCGACACGCTGACCCTGTTCGAGTTCCCGGGCTTCTGGAGGATGGGGCTGAAGTACTGGCGGATGGGTTTGGGCGAGATGTACCGATCGTTCAGCAAGAGGGCGTTCGTGGCGGCGCTGCGAGAGCTCGTGCCGGCTCTGCGCGACGAGGACGTGCGCCCGAGCGGGGCCGGGGTGCGGGCGCAGGCGCTCGCCCCGAGCGGTGCGCTGCTCGACGACTTCCACATCGTGGAGGCCGAGCGGATGATCCACGTGCTGAACGCCCCGTCCCCCGCGGCGACCGCGTCGATCAGCATCGGCCGCTCGATCGCCGGAATGGCCTCCAGGGCGTTCGCGCTAAAATGATCGGGGTTTTGGGGCCAGCAACCGTTCAACGCGAGGAAAGGGTCTATGCCTGAGACGGCTACGCTCCAGGTGCGGGGAAGAACCTATACGCTGCCCGTCGTGGTGGGGAGCGAGGGCGAGGTGGCGGTCGACATCTCGAAGCTGCGCGCCGAATCGGGGGTGATCACGCTCGACGACGGGTACGCCAACACGGGATCGTGCCAGTCGGCGATCACCTTCATCGACGGGGAGCGCGGCATCCTGCGGTACCGGGGCATCCCGATCGAGCAAATAGCCGAGCACAGCACCTTCCCCGAGACCGCGTGGCTGCTCATCTACGGCGAGCTGCCCACCGCCGACCAGCTCGAATGCTGGAGCAACCTGCTGACCCGGCACGAGATGCTGCACGAGGGGCTCTACAAGCACTTCGACGGGTTCCCCTCGGGCGGTCACCCCATGGCCATCCTGTCGGCGATGATCAACGCGACCAGCACGTACAACCCCGACATCATCAGGATGGAGAGCCCGGAGACGTTCCAGAGCGCGGCGGCGAGGCTGCTGAGCAAGACGCGGACGATCGCGGCCGCCGCCTACAAGACCTCGATCGGTCAGCCGCTGGTCTACCCCAAGCCGCAGTTCGACTACGCCTCGAACTTCCTGCACATGATGTTCTCGATCCCGTTCAAGGAGTACGAACCGGATCCGGACGTCGTCGCGGCGCTGTCGCTGATCCTGGTGCTCCATGCCGACCACGAGCAGAACTGCTCGACCAGCACCGTGCGGATGGTGGCCTCGAGCGGCGCGAACCTGTTCGCGAGCTGCGCGGCCGGGGTGTGTGCGCTCTGGGGGCCGCTGCACGGGGGCGCGAACACCGCCGTCCTCGAGATGCTGCAGTACATCGTGGAGAGCGGCATGTCGGTGAAGGACTACGTCGAGAGGGTGAAGGACAGGACGTCGAACATCAAGCTGATGGGCTTCGGGCACCGGGTGTACAAGAACTACGACCCGCGGGCGAAGATCATCAAGCAGGCGGCCGACCGGGTGCTGGGGAAGCTGAAGATCCACGACCCGCTGCTCGACGTGGCGCGCCGGCTGGAGGAGGTTGCCCTCGACGACGCCTACTTCAAGGAGAAGAAGCTCTACCCGAACGTGGACTTCTATTCCGGCATCATCATGCGCGCGATCGGCATCCCGCTGGACATGTTCACCGTCATGTTCGCCATCGGGCGCATGCCCGGGTGGATCGCCAACTGGAAGGAAGTCTGGGAGGGACAGAGCCGCATCTACCGCCCCCGCCAGATCTACACCGGTCCGGTCGAGCGCAGCTACGTTCCGGTCGGCCAGCGGCGGGCGGGTGTGGCCGTTCCGGGTTCGGCGACGGTCGGCGGCCAGGTCGTCTGCCGCTAGGGATAGTGGCGGACAGCAGACAGCAGACAGCGTAGGCGGCCGCGGCAGTGGCACAGGCGTCCCGCCTGTGAGCCGCCCGTAGGGGCGGCCCTCGTGGCCGCCCTTCCCCGGCCGTTTCACTCCGCGCGCGGGATCTGGTAGGTGCCGTCGAGGCGCGCGAGCATCGACTCGTACCGGCGCTCGATCTCGTCGAGCGCGGCCTGGTACTCGGCCTCCGACACGCGGCCGGCGCGGCGCTCCAGCTCCAGCCGGGCGAGCTGGTCGTCGCGCCAGCGATCCGGATCGAAGTTGTAGGTCATCAGTACGGCGTGAAGGCGTTGCGGTCCCAGAAATCGCTGCGCACGGCCTCGTGCAGCGACTGCAGGGCCTCCAGGTGCTGGTGTTCCCAGTCGGCCAGGAACTGGTAGAACTTCCTCACCTCCTCGATGCCCGCCGTCCTGGCGGCTTCCGAGAAATGCGCGATGGCGTTCTTCTCCAGCGTCATCCCGACCGAGAGCGCGGCCATCTCGAAGGCGGCCCCTTCGGCCTGCTCGCGGAAGCGCGCGGTGAACACCTTGTCGGAGAAGGCGCGCAGCCCCTCGGGGATGCGGATCGGCAGGTCGAAGGCGGCGGTCCGCCGGGCCTGGTAGCGGCCGAGGACGTCGCGCAGGAACGCCTGGTGCTGGAGCTCGTCCTGCGCCAGCCTGGCGAACAGTTCCTCGACGGCCGGCTTGATCGCCTGCTCCGCGGTCATTGAGTAAAAGGTGTAGCCGTCCACCTCGATCTGGTACGCCTTGCGCAGGATGTCGAGGATCTGCTCTTCGGCCGTCATGCTGTCACCTCCCGGGGCAAGGGCCCCGACGGCCTCCCATGATATACCTGGGCCGCGTCGGCGCGGCCGCCGCGGGTTCCTTGCCGCCGAGCCCGGCGTGAGGTTACACTGGGCTGTCTGCGGCCTTCCTGTCCTTTCGCGAACGCCCCCTGCCGCTGCCACAGTCTCGAGTTCTTCCGTCGATGAACAGCGCTGCCGCGCCCACGGCCGTCCCGACCTGCCGGTCTGCCGAGGGGGGCGGGGCACCGACCCGCCGGGCGTCTGCGCCCGGTGACAACGGAGAGGCCCGTGGTCACGACGATCCGCGAGCTGCACGACCTGGCCCGTAAGGGACGGACACGGACAATCGCCGTGCCCTGGCCGCACGACGAGGACGTGCTGGTCTCGCTGGACAAGGCGGCGGAGGCGGGGCTCATCCGCCCCCTGCTGGCGGGCCGGCGAACGGCCATCGAGTCGGTGCGCGAACGGCTCGGCCTGCGTCCTCTCGAGGAGGAGATCGTCGAGTGCGGCAGCGAGGCCGAGGCGGTGGAGGTGGCGGTCCGGCGGGTGGCGGCCGGCGACGCGCAGATGCTGATGAAGGGGCTGGTCGCGACCTCGCTCTTCCTCCGCGGGATCCTCAACAAGGAAACGGGCCTGCGCCAGAAGCCGCTGCTCAGCCACGTCGCCCTCTACGAGACGCGGGCCCCGGAACGCCTGGTGCTCTTCAGCGACGTCGCGATGAACATCGCGCCCGACCTCGCGCAGAAGGTGCAGATCCTCGAAAACGCGGTGTGGCTGGCGCACCGCCTCGGGATCGAGCGGCCGCGCGTGGCGGCGATCGCCGCGGTCGAGACGGTGAGCGCCGACATGCCCGCGACGCTCGACGCGGCGTTGCTGGCCAAGATGTCCGACCGGGGGCAGATCAAGGGGTGCGTGGTGGACGGCCCGCTGGCGCTCGACAACGCCCTCTCGGCCGAAGCCGCCCGTCACAAGGGGATCACCAGCCCCGTCGCGGGGGCGGCCGACGTGCTGCTGCTGCCCGACATCGAAGCGGGCAACGTGCTCTACAAGATCATGGGCCTGCTCGGCCAGCGGCCGATGGCCGCGATCCTCGTGGGCGCGAGCGCCCCGGTCGTGCTCACCTCGCGTGCCGACAGCGACCAGACCAAGTTCAACTCGATCGCGCTCGCCGCGGCCATCTCATGATCAGGATTCGGGAATCGGGATTCGGGATTCGGGAATCGGGATGCGGGAACCGGGATTCGGGGGTCGGGACGACGACCCGGATTTCAGGCCGTGCCCGGGGGGCGGTGTGGCGGCGATTCCCCTGATCGAGGGCGCGCGGCTGACGGTCATCAGCGGGGCCTTCGGCACCGGCAAGACCGAGGTGTCGATCAACCTGGCGCTCGCGCTCCGGGACGGGGGGCGCGGCCCGGTGACGCTGGTGGACCTCGACATCGTCAACCTGTACTTCCGCTCCCGGCAGCGCGCGTACGCGCTCGAGGCGCTCGGCATTCGCGTGATCTCGAGCGTGGAGGGAATGGAGAACGCGGACATGCCGGCGCTCTCGCCGGCCATCGCGGCCTGCTTCGATCGCAAGGACGGGCCGGTGGTGTTCGACCTGGGGGGCAGCGACCTCGGGGGGATCGTCGCCGCCTACTTCCACCGCGGGCTCTCGGCCGAACCGGTGAACCACTGGCTGGTGGTCAACCCTTACCGCCCGTTCAACGAGACGCCCGACGCGATCGTCGAGATGGCCGGCCGGATCGAGGAGCGGTCGCGCCTGCCGATCACGGGGATGATTGCCAATCCCCACCTCATCGCCGACACCACCCCGGCGGTCATCCGCGAGGGGCTGGCGCGCGTGCGCGAGGTCACCCGCTACCCGATCGCGGCGCTTGCCGTGATGGAGCCGAACGACACGCCCGGCGCCTTCGACGACCTGGGGCTGCCGGTGTTCACGATGCGGAAGCAGATGAAACAGCCCTGGGAGGCAGGCGGTATCATGATGGCCGGCAAGAGGGGGACGCGATGCCCATGATCACGGTCAGCGAGGACAGGTGCAAGGGGTGCGCGCTCTGCGTGCGCGTCTGCCCGACGGGCGCGCTCCGTGAAAAAAGCGCTGCGGAGGATGTGGCCAAAGCTCTTGCGAATCCGCAACTGGATGTGATTGCCCAGATTGCTCCAGCCGTCCCTGCGACCGTTGCGGCTGAAGTCGGGCTGCGG
>DAOPQX010000281.1:0-4912 GCA_035348395.1 Vicinamibacterales bacterium
CTGAACCAGGTGCTGCCGGGCACCAACGGCCGCCTGCTGCCGCTCGGGCTGTACCGCTTTCTGACGCGCGGCCGGCGGATCGACCAGATCCGCCTCGCGCTGCTCGGCGTCCTGCCCGAGGCGCGGGGGAAGGGGGTGTACCCGGTGCTGCTCGGCGAGATGTTCCGGCGCGCCGTCAGCCTCGGCTTCCGGCGCGGCGAAGCCTCGTGGGTGCTCGAGGACAACGGCGAGGTCAACCGCGTCTGCGAGCAGTTCGGCGGGAAGCGGTACAAGACCTACCGGATCTACCAGAAGGCATGCGCGTGAAGGCCGCCGCGGTCACCGGCGCCACGGGGTTCATCGGCCGGCACCTGGTCGAGCGGCTTGCCGCGCTCGGCTGGCAGGTGCGGGTGATCCAGCGGCCCGAGAGCCGGGCGGCCGCCCCCGCCGGCATCGAGGCGGTTCGGGCCCCGCTGCGGGCGGATGGGCTGGCGGCCGCGTTCGAGGGCACCGGCGTCGTGTTCCACCTCGCGGGCCGCACGGCGGCGCCCAGCGCCGCGGCCTTCCACCAGGCCAACGCCGTGGCGGCCGGCGAGGTGGCGCGCGCGTGCCGCGACGCGGGAGCCCGTCTCGTCCACGTATCGAGTCAGGCGGCGGCGGGCCCGGCGCCGGCAAACCGCCCCGCCACCGAGGCGGGCGAGGCGCGTCCCTGCAGCGCCTACGGGATCTCGAAGCTGGCCGGCGAGCGGATCGTCCAGGACACTGTGGGACTGGAGTGGACCATCGCGCGGCCGGTGGCGGTCTACGGGCCCGGCGACCGGGGCTTCCTGCCCCTGTTCCGGCTGGCACGTGCGGGCTTCGCCGTCATCCCCGGCAGCCCCGCGGCCTGCTACACGCTCGTCCACGTGCGCGATCTCGTCGAAGGGCTGATTGCCGCGGCCGAACGCCCCGAAGCGGTGCGAGAGGTCTTCTTCCTCGGGCACCCCGTTCTTCGCACCGCGCGCTCGCTGGCCGCCGCGCTGGGCCGCGTGGCCGGCCGGCCGGTGCGAACGATCACGGTGCCCCGGCCCGTGCTCTACGCGGCCGCGGTCGCCGGCGACCTGGGCGCGCGGCTCGGCCTGCCGGCCGCGCTCGATCGCTCCAAGTACCGCGAGCTGACCTCCAGCGGTTTCGCGTGCGAGGTGGGGAAGGCGCGCCGCCTCCTGCAGTGGGAAGCCGGCATCGACCTGGAGGAGGGGTTCGCGGAAACGGTGACGTGGTACCTGGAGAACGGCTGGCTTCGCTGAGCCGCTGTTCCTACGTTCCCTGAAGGATTCCCAGCTCTCTTCCCATCCTGCCCAGCAGCTCGAGCGCCTCGTCCACCTCGGCGTCGGTGTGGGCGGCCGAGCAACTGAAGCGGAGCAGGCACGAGTCGGGCGGGCAGGCGGGCGGCAGGATCAGGTTGACGTAGAGGCCCGAGGCGAGCAGCGCGCGCCACGCGCGCAAGGTCAGGGCGAAGTCGCCGATGGTCACGGGTACGATGGGCGAGACCGACGGCCCGAGCCGGTAGCCGAGCGCGGACAGCCCTTCACGCAGGCGGTGGACGGCCCGCCACAGCTTCGGGGCGAGCGTCCGGTCGGTCATCAGCACCCGGAGGGCCGCGCGCACGCCGGCGATGTTGGCGGCGCCCCCCGACGCGGTGAACACGTAGGGGCGGGCAAGCAGCGGGATTCCCTGCAGCGCGTCGTGGTCGGAAAGCGCGAAGCCGCCAACCCCTCCCAGCGCCTTCGAGAAGGTGCCGACGACGAAGTCCACCTCGTCGGCGACGCCCTGGGCCTCGACGCAGCCGCGCCCGCGCTCGCCGTAGGCGCCAATCGAGTGCGCCTCGTCCACCATCAAGTACGCGCCCTCCTCGCGGGACACATCCACCAGCTCGCGCAGCGGGGCGATGTCGCCCTGGATCGAGTACAGCCCCTCGACCACCGCGAGGCGGTTCTTGCCGTCCTGGGGCAGGCGGCGGAGCCGCTGCCGCAGGCTTTCGGCCGAGTTGTGCCGGAAGCCGAGGATCGTCGCGCCGCTCAGGCGGGCGGCGTCGTACAGGCTGGCGTGGCAGTCGTTGTCGAGCAGCACGAAGTCGCCGGCGGCGCAGAGGCCGCTCACCATCCCGAGGTTCGCCTGGTAGCCGGTCGTGAAGACGAGGGCGTGGCGGCGCCCGAAGGCGCGGGCCAGGTCTTCCTCGAGCTCGCGGTGCGCGGCCAGCGTGCCGTTGGCCGCGCGCGAGCCGGTCGTGCCGCTGCCGTAGCGGTCGAGCGCGTCCCTGGCCGCCGCGATGACCTCGGGGTGGAAGGTGAGGCCGAAGTAGTTGTTCGAGCCGAAGACGAGGGTGCGGCGCCCGTCGATCTCGGCCACGGTGGGGCCGAGCATCCGCTGGAATACCGTTTCGAGGGGACGCGCGACGCCGGCGTCGAGCGCCGCCGCCTGCGACAGCCGGTCGTGCAGCTTGTCGAGCAGATCCGCCATAGGTGAGCCTGGCTCTCTCAGGCCTCGAGGCCCGTCCGCCCGTTCCGGCCTCCGAAGCGCGACGCCAGCCGGCGGGCGGCCACTTTGGTGTAGCCCCACTGTGAGGAGATGAGGTGCCGCAGGACGGTGCGCGGCTCGGTGGCCACGTGCAGCGGCTGGCCCGACTCGTACCGGGCCTTCAGCCGCCCGCGCTGCACCTTCCCGCTGGTGGTCTTGGGGATGGCCCCCTTGGGCAGCACCCGCACGTCGTAGAGGTGCAGCCCACTGGCCTCCTGGACGCGCCGCCGGATCTCGGCGGCCACCGCCTCGGCGTCGGCGCGGCCGCGGCTCTCGGCAATCAGCACCACGCGCTCCCCGCCGTTCGGGTCGGCCGTGCAGAAGGCGACCACGTTGCCGCGGCGGACGCCGTCCACCTCGGAGGCCACCCACTCGAGGTCCTGCGGGTGGTAGTTGCGGCCGTGCACGATGATCAGGTCCTTCTTCCGGCCGCAGACGTACAGCTCGCCCTCGGCCACGTAGCCCAGGTCGCCGGTGTGGAGCCAGCCGCCGCGCAGCGCCTCGGCCGAGTGCCGGGCGTCCTTGTAGTAGCCCTGCATGACCGACGGGCCGCGCAGCAGGATCTCGCCGACCGACCGCTCCGGCAGCGGCCGGTCGTGCGAGTCGGCGATGCGCACCTGGTGGCCGGGGAAGGGCCGGCCGCAGCTGACCAGCCGCACCGCGTTCTCCTGGCCCGCCTCGCACGGCACCGCGCGCTGTTCCTCCCGGAGCGCCTTCGAGCAGACGGTGTCGAAGCGCCACGGCGTGCCGAGCGCGTGGAAGGTTGCCGCGAGCGTCGATTCCGCCAGGCCGTAGCAGGGGAGGTAGGCGTTGGCGCGGAAGCCCCGGTCGGCGAAGGTCTGGGTGAACAGCTCCAGCGTCTCGGGACGAATCGGCTCGGAGCCGCAGCCGGCCACCCGCCACGTGGAGAGGTCGATACCGTTGTTGGCGTGGCCGGCGCCGCGCCGCACGCACAGCTCGTAGGCGAAGTTCGGGGCGAAGCTGAGGGTGGCGCGGTGGCGCGTGATCGTCCGCAGCCACTCGTTCGGCCGCTTGAGGAACAGCAGCGAGGGCATCAGCACCAGCGGGATGCGGGCGTGGATGCCGCCCATCACGATGCCGATGAGCCCCATGTCGTGGAACAGCGGCAGCCACGAGACGCCGACGTCCCCCTCGCGCACGTCCAGGCCGTCGGGCCCGGTGATCCCCTCGACGTTGGCCCCGAGGTTCTCGTGGTGGAGGACGACACCCTTGGGGTGCGAGGTCGACCCGGAGGTGAACTGGATCAGGCCGTTCTCGTCGGGCCGCGCCTGGTTCTCGAAGGGGCCCGCGTTGGCGGCCGCCTCGTCCCAGGCCCAGATCTCCTGCACGGTCGGGCAGGCGGCCACCAGCGAGCCGAGCATCGGGCGGAGGGTGGCGGTGGTCAGGATCGCCGTCACCTCGGCGGTGGTGGCCATCCGCTGCCAGGCGCCGAGCGCCGCCTCGAGCTGCGCGAGGTGCGCGGGCGGCGCCAGCGGCACCACCGCGGCGCCCGTCAGTGCGACGCCGTAGAGCGAGGGCACGAAGCCCTCGGCCTCGGGAATCAGCAGGGCCACGCGGTGGCCGCGGCCGATCCCGTTCTCCGAGAGGTGGCGCGCGATGGCCTGCGCCCGCCCGTAGAGCGCCGCGTAGCTCTCGCTGCGCTCGCTCCCGTCGTCCTGCATGTAGGTGATGCTGGCGCGGCTCTCGGCCGCCAGCGCCAGCGACTTCGGAAGGGTCCACCCCGCCATTACCTTCGTCCCTGTTCTCGTAGGAGCGCGCCGACGCGATCGACGACCTGCCCGAACGTCTTGATGGCCGGCACCTCGTTGAGCGGGATGTAGATGCCGAACTCGTCCTCCAGCTCGGCAATCAGCTCGAGAAGGTGCATCGAATCGAGACCGAGGTCGGCGATTAGCTCGGTCGAGCGATCCGGGGGGGTCGAGGCGCGGCTGACGCGCACGACGACCGCGGAAATCCGTTCGTCCAGGTTGGGGAGTGGGCTGGTCATCGGTCCGACGGAGAGCCCCCCGGCGGGGCACCGGCGAACAAGAATATCATAGAGGGGTGCGGCCGGTTCGCGCGTCACCCGCTCACGGCCTTGCTCACCCCAAGCGGGCGCCGGGGTCGGCTGCTAGATCTTGTAGACCTGTTCATCCCCCAGCCGGCCCCGCCACACCCGATACACGTTGACCATGTAGACCGCCACGATCGCCATGCCGACCAGGTAGATCCCGAGGGCGATGGCCTGGCTGCCGGGGGCCGAGGCGGTGTTGTAGATGTCGAGATCCGGGTGGGCGCTGCCGGGCAGCGCCGGCAGCAGGCGCGGGTAGAGGCCGGCGGCGGCCGAGGCCAGCGTGGAGGCAATGAGCGTCGCGGT
>DAOPQX010000282.1:0-4900 GCA_035348395.1 Vicinamibacterales bacterium
CGAAGACATGGGGGTGGCGTCGCACGAGCTTGTCGGCGATCGAGGTCAGCGAGTCGGTCACCGTGAAGTCGCCGTCCTCGGCGCAGAGCTGGGCCAGGAGCACCCCCTCGAAGATGAAGTCGCCGATCTCCTCGCGCAGCGCCGGCCGGTCGCCCCGGTCGATGGCCTCGAGCACCTCGTAGGCCTCCTCGAGGACGAAGGCGCGCAGCGATTCGAGGGTCTGCTCGCGGTCCCAGGGGCACCCGTCGGGCGCCCGGAGACGCGCCACGAGCGTGACCAGCCGATCGAACGCCTGCCCGGGGGTGGATGCCATCCCGCCATGCTACCATTTCAAGTTGCGGCCAGCGGGCCGAGCCCGGGCCGTGAGCCGCTGGCCCGCAGCCAGCCAGCCGTGAGCGTCGAGCCTTGAGCCCTGAGCCTTCTTCTTCCCCTCCGATCACCTTCACGCTGTTCGTCCTGTCGCTCGCGGCAAGCGCCGAGATCCACCTCGGCCTGATGCCGCCGCCCGGAGGCGACAAGCCCGGGCCGCCGAACCTGGTCGAGGCCTCGCACCTGATCGAGCTGCTCGCGATGCTGCGCGAGAAGACGCGCAACAACCTCGACGAGAGCGAGGAGAAGCTCATCGAGGGCGTCCTGTACGACCTGCGGCTGCGGTACGTCGAGGCGGCCGGCCGGAAGCGGGTGAGCGAGCCTTGAGCGGCCCCCTCGCGCGCGTGACGTTCCTCGGGACGGGCACCTCGCACGGGGTCCCGATGATCGGCTGCGACTGCCGGACGTGCACGTCGCCCGACCCCCGCGATTCCCGCCTGCGGCCCTCCGTGCTGGTCGACCTGCCGTCGGGCGGACGGCTGCTCGTGGACGCGGCGCCCGACCTGCGAACCCAGGCGCTGCGCCACGGCCTCCGGCGCGTGGACGCGATCCTCTTCACGCACGCGCACGCGGACCACGTGATGGGGCTCGACGAGACGCGCCGCTTCTCGGCGATCCAGGGGGGGCCGCTCCCGTGCTACGGCAGCCCCGACACCGTCGAGGAGATCCGTCGCGTCTTCGCATACGCCTTCCGGGAGGGGCAGGCCGGAGGAGGGGTTCCGCGCCTCGAGCTGAATGGCGTGCGCGGGCCGTTCGAGGCCGCCGGGTGGCCGGTGACGCCGGTTCCGATCCTCCACGGCACGCTGCCGATCTACGGCTACCGCATCGGCCGCTTCGCCTACCTCACCGACTGCAGCGAGATCCCGGAGGCGTCGTGGCCGCTGCTCGAGGGGGTCGAGACGCTGGTGGTGGACGCCCTGCGCGAGCGGCCGCACCCCACGCACTTCAACGTCGGGCAGGCGCTGGCCGCGATTGCCCGCGTAAGGCCGCGGCGCGCGCTGCTGACCCACATCAGCCACGACCTGCGCCACGAGGAGGCCTCGCGCCGCCTGCCGGCCGGCGTCGAGCTGGCTTATGATGGTTTGATGCTCGAGGTCGAAGCCTAGCCCACCCTCATGCCGGCCGACGTCATCTACTACCCCGACGTGCAGCGGCCGCCCGCCTGGCACCAGCCGGTGCTGGCCCTGGGGAACTTCGACGGCCTGCACCGCGGCCACGCGCGGATCGTCGAGCGCGTGGTCCGCGCGGCCGCCGAGCGCAACGCGACGCCGCTGCTGCTCACCTTCGAGCCTCACCCGACGCGGGTCGTCCGGCCCGACAAGGCGCCGCCCCTGCTGATGACGCTCGATCAGAAGATCGAGGTGGCCGCCCGCGCCGGCATCCAGGGGGTGGCCGTCGTCCGCTTCACGCCGGAGCTGTCGGCGTGGGACCCCGAGACCTTCGTGCGGCAGGTGCTGGTGGAGTGGCTGCGGGTGGCCGAGGTGTGGGTGGGCGCCAACTTCCTCTTCGGGCACGACCGCGCCGGCAACTTCTCGCGCCTGCGCTCGCTCGGGGCGCGCTACGGCTTCCGGGCCGAGAAGATCGACCCGGTGCGCTACAAGGACTTCGTGGTGAGCAGCACCCGCATCCGGCGGCTGGTGGCCGAGGGACGCGTGGACGAGGCCGGGGCGCTGCTCGGCCGCCACTACTTCATCGACGGGGTCGTCGTGCACGGGCTGCAGCGAGGCCGCCTGCTGGGTTTCCCGACGGCCAACCTCGACACCCGCAACGAGCTGCTGCCGCCCAACGGGGTGTACGCGACGCTGGCGTCGGTTGGCGGCATCGTCTATCCGTCGATCACCAACATCGGCGTGCGGCCGACCTTCCACCAGCCGTCGGCGACCGTGGTGGAGGCGCACCTGCTGGACCGCGAGATCGACCTGTACGGCGTCCCGATGCGCCTGTCGTTCCTGCAGCGTGTCCGCGACGAGCGGGCATTCGAAGGGGTGGAGGCGCTCAAGGCGCAGATTGCCGCCGACTGCGACCGCGCCCGCGAGCTGTTCCGGCAGATCTCGGTATAGGGGCAGGGATCGGGATCTTCCGACTCCCGACTTCGCCGACTCGACTTCGCGATTTCGTGACTTCGTGACCCGTGGACTGACAGAAGATGCGGCTGTACAACACCCTCACCCGCCGTGAAGACGAGTTCGCGCCTGCCGACGGGCGGACGGTGCGGATGTACGCCTGCGGCCCCACCGTCTACAACCGGGCGCACATCGGCAACTTCCGCACCTTCGTCTGCTGCGACGTGCTCCGCCGCACGCTGAAGCACCAGATGGGCTGGGACGTCCGCCAGGTGATGAACTTCACCGACGTCGACGACCGGACGATTGCCGGCTCGCAGAAGGCCGGTGTGCCGCTCCGCGAGTACACCGACGGCTGGATTGCCGCGTTCCTCGAGGACGCCGACGCGCTGGGGCTCGAGCCCGTGGAGGAGCGCCCGCGTGCCACCGACGAAGCGAACCTGCGCGCGATGGCGGAGATCATCGGGTCGCTCGAGCGGGCCGGCCACACCTACCGCAGCGAGGGCTCCACCTACTACAAGATCTCGACCTTCGAGCAGTACGGGCGCCTGGCCCGCCTCGACCACGAGGGGATCAAGCCCGGGGCGCGGGTGGACGCCGACAACTACGACAAGGAGAACGCCCGCGACTTCGTGCTGTGGAAGGCGGCGCGGCCGGGCGAGCCGAGCTGGGACCTCGGCTTCGGCCCGGGCCGCCCCGGGTGGCACATCGAGTGCTCGGCGATGGCGCTGCGGCTGCTGGGCGAGCCGCCCATCGACCTGCACGCCGGCGGCGTCGACCTCGTCTTCCCGCACCACGAGAACGAGATCGCGCAGAGCGAGGGAGCGACCGGGCGCCCGTTCGCCCGCTTCTGGTTCCACGTCGAGCACCTGCTGATCGACAAGGAGAAGATGTCCAAGTCGCTCGGCAACCAGTTCACCATCCCCGAGGTGCTGGCGCAGGGCCACCGGGCCTCGGCGCTGCGCTACCTGCTGCTCTCGACCCACTACCGGAAGCAGCTGATGTTCACCTGGGACAGCCTGCAGCAGGCCGACGAGGCGCTGCGGCGGCTGACCGACTTCCTCGCGCGCCTCGACCTGGTGAAGCGCGACGAGGCGAACCCGGCGATCGCCGGGCGCGTGGCCGCCGCCAGGCAGTCGTTCGGCGAGATGCTCGAGGCCGACCTGAACACGGCCGGCGCGATGGGCGTGACGTTCGACCTGGTGCGCGCCCTGAACACGGCGATCGATGCCGGCGAGGTGGGTACTCCAGACGTCGCGGCAATCCGGGAGGCCTTCGAGCACTTCGATCGGATCCTCGGCGTCATCTCCCTTCGGCGCGCCGAGGAGGCGAAGGCCGGCGTGCCGCCCGAAGAGATCGATCGCCTGATCGCCGAGCGGCAGGCCGCGCGCCGCCGCCGCGACTTCGCCGGCGCCGACCGCATCCGGCAGGACCTGCTCGATCGCGGCATCGTCCTCGAGGACACCCCCGCCGGCACGCGCTGGAAGCGGAAGTAGGGGCGACCCGCCGAAGCCTCGTGGCGAAGGCGAGTGGTCGCCCGCCCGGCTCGTCCTTTGCACCCCTCCAGGGGCGTATGCCCGCCCCTGATCGGATCTACCTTGGAAAATCGGGTGAAGATGCGGCCTGCGACGAGCTGCGCCGGCGCGGGTACGCGATTCTTGCCCGGGGCTACCGCACCCGCATGGGTGAAATCGACATCATCGCCCGCGACGGCCCGACGCTGGTCTTCGTCGAGGTGAAGGCGCGCACGACCACGCACCGGGGGTACCCGGCGGAGGCCGTCACGCTGCACAAGCAGGCGAAGGTCACCGCCATGGCGGCCGACTACCTGGCGCGCTGCGGCTGGCACGATCGCCCGTGCCGGTTCGACGTTGTCGCGGTGCTGCTCGGCGAGCGCGGCGAGCCGCTGTCGGTGGAGGTGTTCCAGAACGCCTTCGACGCGGTGGGGTGGTACTGACCAGGCCCCGACCCTTGATTCGGCTGGGCCGGTATGGTACTTTGAGTGTTCGCTGAGCGGGAATAACTCAGTGGTAGAGTGCGACCTTGCCAAGGTCGAAGTCGCGGGTTCGAATCCCGTTTCCCGCTCCATCCTTCCTCTTGCAGCGCGGGGGCGGTCCCGCCGGTTCCCGTGCGGGTCGATCCCAGCGAGCGCGACAGGACGGCGCCGTAGCCAAGTGGTAAGGCAGAGGTCTGCAAAACCTCCATCTCCGGTTCAAATCCGGACGGCGCCTCCAAATTCACTGAGCAATCTTCTTCGGTTCGCTTTCGCTTCCCGGCGAAAGTCCGGCCGACTGTCCCCAAATTGTCCCCGTGAGCCCGGAGAGCTGCTGTCCGGCCGTCTTCAGGTCGCCGGCGCTGACGATGTTGTAGCGGTCGAACACGCTTCGCGTCTTGTGCCCGGCGAGCTGCATCGCGACGCGTTCGGAAACGCCCCGCCTCACCATGTTGCGAACCGCCGTCCGTCGCAG
>DAOPQX010000283.1:0-4894 GCA_035348395.1 Vicinamibacterales bacterium
CGAGCCCTCCGACACGGTCAGCGTGGCGGGAGCCAGGTCGTCCAGGGCCGCGCCGACCAAGCGGGTCACCTCCTTCGTCAGACCCTCCATGTAACGCCTGCACACGGCGTAGTCGTCGGCCCCGAGCGACGGGTACGGATCGTCCTCCCACAAGGCAGGCCCGGAGTGATTGTGCGAGCAGTTGAAGAGGACCTGCGAGCGCTCGAGCCCGTAGCGCTGCTCCACTTCGTTCGCGACCGCGTCGGTGAGGATCCGCGGCGCGCGCAGCAGATCGAGCGTGACGATGACGACGCGTCCGCCGCGGGCGTCGCGCAGAGCCAGGGCCTTGGCCCAGAGCGGCATCGCCACCCCCTCGGAGGGGCGGGTGCGCGCGGCGTAGCCGCCCATCCGGATCGGCTCGCGCGGGGTGATGTCCGCGCGGGCGACGCCGGCTTCGAACGGAGCGGCGGCCGAGGCGGCCGCGAGGATCATTGGCAATAGCCATGTCATGGGACGAGTCCTGGCGCGACGCGCGGCCTGCACCGCGAAGCAGGCCCGCACGTCAGCGGGATCGGCGAATCATCAGCGAGTGCCGCTCGGAACGGTAGATGCCCACATCGTACAGCAGCCGGCGGCCGGCGGCGGCGAACAGCACCTGGCGGATCCGCAGCAGCGGGCTGCCCCGCGGGATGTCGAGCAGGTGCGCGAGGCGGGCATCGGCCGACAGGGCGTCCACCTCCTCCTCCGCGTACTCGGGCTCGAGGCCGTAGTCGCGCCGCAGCGTCTCGAACAGCGAACCGCTCGCCCGCACTCGCCGGGCGAGGCCGGGGAACTCGCGATCCGGGAGGAAGGTGGTCTCGAAGGCAAACGGCTCGGATCCCCCGAGGCGCACCCGCTCGAGGCGTACGAGGCGGGTACCCGGCGGCAGGCCGAGCCGGGCCGCCGCCTCGATCTCGTCTGACAACACCTGGATGCCGACGATCCGCGACCGGGCGCGCTCGCCGCGCGCCGCCATCTGCTCGGAGAAGCTCTGGAGCCGGTTGAAGTGAATGCGCGGGGGCGCCACGAACGTCCCCGACCCGAGCCGCCGCTCGACCAGCCCGTCCCGCTCCAGGACGTTCATGGCGTGGCGGGCGGTCATCAGGCTCACGCCGTAGCGGCCGGCCAGCTGCCGCTCCGACTCGAGGCGGTCGCCCGGGGCCAGGGTGCCGCTCTCGATGCGGGCCCGGACGTCGCCCTGGATCCGCCTGTACGCCGGCACCGCGTCGCGGCCGCCCGAACGCCGCCGCGCCCCCCCGCTCGCCGCTCTCGGCATGCCGTCCCTCAAATGCCGCGCACGCGGCCCTTCACCCCAGCGAGCAGAGCGCGGTTGCGCTCGTCGCCCCCGTCCAGGTTCATGCTGCAGAAGACCGGCACCGCGTGCCCCCGCGCGGCGATCAGCTCCGACGCCCGGCACACGAGCGTCTGTGCGATGAAGACGCCCGCCAGCGTCGAAAGGCCTCCGACGCGCACGCCCCCCGCGGCCGGCAGCTCCACCGCGGCGTCTCCCGGCGGCGTGCAATTGTCGATGACGACGTCGCACACCTCGAAGAGGCGGTGCGTCAACGGCGGCCGTGCGGCGATCGTCCGGCTGTGCGCCAGGGAGGTGATCCCGACCACCCGCGCGCCGCGGCGCCGCGCTTCGATGGCCATCTCGACGGGCAGGGGGTTGCGGCCCGAGTTCGACGCGGCGACGAGCAGGTCGTTTTCTCCCAGCGGATAGGGCTCCAGCAGGACGGCGGCATACCCGGAGAGGCGTTCGGCACGCCCGAAGGTCCGCTCCTCGATCACGTCGCACGGGGCGAGGCCGCCCGCTCGATAGTAGAACTCGAGCGCGACGGACTGCGAATGCCCGGCGCCGAAGGCGTACACGACCCCTCCCCGATCCAGGGCGTCGGCTATCAGGACCGCCGCCTGCTCCAACGGCTCCGCCTGCGTGGCGGAAATCCGGTCCAGGATTCGATCCACCTCGGCGCGATAGTCGGCCGCGGCCTTCCCGCCTGCCACTTCAGCACCCTCGCTCGCCATGTCCAGGCTCCTCTCCTCCGAGATGCCGCGGCAACAGCGCGGCCCCGACTGCCCCGGCCCTGTCGCCGAAGGCCGAGAGCGACACCGTGAGAGTGCGCCGGGCGAAGAGCGGGAGCGATCGCTCCAGCTCGCCATCGAAGGCGCGGCGCGCCTCCAGTCGCTCGAGCACCCGGCTCACGCCGCCGCCCAGAACGACCGCCTGCGTGTTCAGCAGGACGATGGCCGGCGACAGGCCCCGCGCCAGGCAGGCGGCCGCCTGCTCGAGGATCGCGACGCAGGCGGGATCGTTTCCCGCGGCCAACGCCACGTCGAGGACCGTCACCTGGCGGCCCATCACCGCCGCGCCGCGCGCGGCGATCGCCGCCCCCCCAGCCTCCGCCTCGAGACAGCCGCGGCATCCGCAGTAGCAGCGGCGCCCGTCCTCGAGCACGACGCGGCTGTGGCCAATCTCGCCGACCGCCTTGCCGCGGCTTCGCAGCAACCGCTTCCCCACCACCAGTCCTGCGCCGATCCCGGTTCCCCACGAAACGTAGATCACGTCGTCGGCGCCACGTGCGGCGCCGAAGTACAGGTCGGCAAGCGCGCCGGCGTTCGAGTCGCTCTCCACCGCCACGGGGCAGCCAAGCGCCCGCTCGGCCGGCCCCCTGAGATCGCAGTCCTCCATCCCGAGCGCACCGGTGATCTCCACGCGCCCCGCCGCGACGTCCACGATGCCGGCGACACCAATCCCCGCGCCGCCAGGCGGCGGAAATTCCAGCGAGACCTCGGCGGCCATGGCGGCCAGCGTTTCCCGCACCGCGGCGAACACGCGGTCGAGGTCGCCTCCCGGCGCGCCGGCGACGCGCCGGAACGCGTGCACGCGGCCGTCGCGGCCCACGAGGGCGAGCTTGGTCGAGGAGCCGCCGAAGTCGATGCCCGCGCTGTACACGTCGCGCCCCGCTCCCGTTCGACACGAGAAGTGGGACCTGGCCCGCCGCTCACCGACGGGGGACGGACCGGCCCCGAGCCCGCCGCCCACAAACGCTATATAGCGTATCCCGCCGCGCCCAGGGGCGCAAGAGGCCGTGTCCAAAATCTTCTTGACACCGCAGACGAAGCCGAGTAGATCTGTGGCCGCAATTGTTATATAGCACTTGCAGGAAGGGAGCCGGGCAATGAGAAGCACCGCGAGAGTCTCGATCGTCTCCTTCGTGCTGGCCGCCGCGGCCCTGTGCGTCCCGGGCCGCCCGGCCGCGTCGGGCGGGCCCGCACACGGTCCCGCCGTCTCCGCTGCCGAGTCGCGGGCTGTCTGGATCTGGGGCGGCACCGTTCGCAGCGAGGGGCCGGAAGCGGTGGCCGAGGCCATGAAGGCGGCAGGCGTCACCGACGCGATCCTGCTCGTCAAGGGTACCGCGGGCACCGTGGGTTACCCGAGCGCGATCGCGCCGCACGCGGCAACCGTCGATACCCTCGGCCCGTTCACCGACGCCTGCCACGCGCGCGGCATCCGGGTTCACGCCTGGCTGAACTACCACCAGGACGATGCGTTCGGCGCCAGGACGAAGAACGCCTATTCCATCTGGCACGTCCGCACCATGCCCGCCCCGCCCTCGTCGGTGAACGACGGCCGGATCTGTCCCCTGCGGGCGCAGGAGGAGTACAACGCCTACTTCCTCTCGATCGTCGACGAGATCCTCGAACGCTACCCGGTGGACGGGATTCACCTCGATTACATCCGGTACCCCCACGCGGTCTACTGCTTCTGCCCGGCCCACCAGGCGAAGGCGGCGGCCGAGGGCATCGACTTCACCAGGGTGCGGACGCTCCTCAACCAGACGTTCTACGCGCCCGCGGACCAGAAGACCTACTTCAACGCGATCGCCTCGGGCGACCCGGACGCGGTCAAGTGGGCCGCGATGCGTTCTTCAGAAATCGAGGGCGTCGTCCGGACGGTGCGCGAGGCGATCGACCGGCACAACGGGCGCCGCCCGGCCGGCCGGCGCCCAATCGTCCGGCTGTCGGCTGCCTTCATGCCGGAAGGGGCCCTGCCCGACCTGGTGACCGACCTCGCCCGCAGCGATCAGTTCGCGCTCGCCCACTACGCGCAGGACTACGGCCGGCTGTCGAAGTGGCTCTCGTTCGTGGCGCCGATGGCCTATCACAAGGACTACGGCAGGCCGGCGTCGTGGGTCGGGCAGGTGGTCGCGGGGGCGGCGGCGAAGGCCGGCCCGAACGGCAGCGCGGTGTGGGCGGGAATCCAGACCTACAGCGTCCCGCCCCAGGACGTGGTGGACGCGCTCGGGGCCGCCCGCCTGAACGGCTCGTCGGGCTTCGCGCTCTTCAGGTACGCCACGACCACGGCGCAGGCGTGGGAGGCGCTCAAGCCCACCATTGCGGACATCCGCGAGGCCACCGCGGCAGCCGCGGAGGCGGGATGGATCGACGCCAACCTGCTGAACAGCTTCGAGCAGAAGTTGGCGGCTGTCGAGGCGTCGCTCGAGGCCGGGCGCGACGGGGCCGCAGCGAACCAGCTTGGCGCGTTCGTCAACGAGCTGAAGGCCCAGGGCGGAAAAGGCGTGGACGCCCGCGCGGCCCGCGCCCTGGCGGCCGACGCCCTCTGGGTCTCAGATCTGCTTCGCTGAGCTGGCGAAGCTCGCAGCCGCGGGCTGACGGCCTTGGCCGCTCAGCCCACGGCGGTCAACTCCGAGAACCGCCGGTACGCGCGGTCCCAGGGCTCGCGGTCGCGCGGCTCGTACCGGGCGGGCTCGAACGAGCGGCGGACAACGGCCCGCGCCTCCTCGAGCGACCCAATCACGCCGGCCGTGATGGCCTGGACGAGGATGTTCCCGATCGAGGTGCCCTCGGCCGG
>DAOPQX010000284.1:0-4880 GCA_035348395.1 Vicinamibacterales bacterium
ATAGTTGTCCCCTCGAGAATGCGGCCAGCGTATTTGGCGGGTCACAAGGGCGGCCAGAACGGCCGCCCGAGGTCAGTCCAGGTCCCTGAGCTCGTCGTCGAGGCGCTGTTCGTAACCAGCGGCTGCACCGGCAGGGGCGGCACGCTCGGGCTCGGGGGCCTCCACCGGGTGCTTCGCGCTCATGCGGCGAACCAGCCACGTCAGCCCGACGGCACTGCCGGCGAACACGATCCAGGGGAGGACGTACAGGAAGCGGGTGAAGCCGACGGCGGGGGGTTCGGCGAGGATCCGCGTGCCGTACCGGGCGGCGAAGTCGTCGAGCACGTCCTGGCGCGAACGGCCCGCGGCCAGCAGCGACCGGATCTCGCCCTTGACCTGGTCGGAGGCGGGAGACTGGTGCACGGAAACCGGCTGGTTCCAGCAGCAGGGCGCGATCAGCATCGTCTCGATCTGGCGCGCCTCTCGCTCGAGCGCGGGGCCGGAGAGCGGCGGCGCCGCGGTCAGCAGCGCCACCACCAGGAGCTTGGACCAGCTCATCGAACCGCCTTGGCCGTCATCGACCGATCGGCGCCTGCGGCGCCGTCCGCCGGCCGAAGCCCGGGCGCCGGCGTCCCGCCGGCCAGTCGGAGGTCAGCTGCCGATCGATCCTCGCATCCATCAGCGTCATCATGGCGTCCGCCTCTTCCGCGGTCAAGCGCCCGGCAGCGACCGCCTCGTCGAGCTTCGCCTTACGGGCGTCGAGAGCCGCCTGCTTCACGTCGGCGGCCGACTTGCCCGCCGCCTCGGCAACCTGCGCCAGCGTCTTCCCCTCGCGCAGCGAGGCCACCACCGCGGCCCGGTCCTGCCCCGTCACCTTCGCGGTGACGTCCACGAGCGAGAGCCCGCCGCGGCCGAAGGACAGGCCGGCGCCCATGCCGCGCCCGCGCATGCCCCGCCGCCCCTGCATCGTGCCGGCCTTGTCGCACACGCCGTCGCCGTCCGCGTCGACGAAGTGCGGCCCCCAGGCCTGTCCCGCCTGCGGACGCGCCCGCTGGCCCTGGCCCTGCGGCGCCTGCGCATAGCCGGACGCCGCGAGGCCGACCACCGCAATGCCAACCAGGATTGCATGCTTCATCTCTTCATTCTCCCTGAGTGTCGTTTGCACCGTGTCGTGCTATTCGACACAAGGGCAACTCCGGTGCCAGAGAGGGACGGGCTGATATCGCGCCAATTATCGCGGTTTCCGGAAGGATGACGAGCAGCCCTGCCCGGCGGCGCGACCACCCGGTCGAGAGATTCGACGAATTGGTCGATTGATACGCCAGCCGCCAGCCACTCCCGAGTCTCTGTCCTGTCAGCTGTCCGCCGTCAGCTTGTATTTCTTTAGCTTGTACCGCAGGTGCCGCTCGCTCATGCCCAGCTCGCGCGCGGCTCGCGTTTGCACGCCGCCCGCCCGTTCGAGCGCCTCCACAATGAGTGACCGCTCGAACTCCGACACACGCTCGACAAACGGGGTGTCGGTCGCGGCCGTCCCGGCCCGGCCGACCCGCGCCAGGTGCACTGGCAGATCGGCAGCGGTGATGGTGCGGCCCCGCGAGAGGACGACCGCCCGGTGCACGAGGTTCTCCAGCTCGCGGACGTTTCCCGGGTAGGGATATTTCAGCAGGAGGTCCATCGCCTCACGCGAAATCTCCTTCGACGGCGACTGGTTCTCGTCTGCGAACCGTTTCAGGAAGTGCTCGACGAGGGCCGGGATGTCCTCCCGCCGCTCGCGCAGCGGCGGCACCTCGATCGAGACGACGTTCAGCCGGTAGTACAGGTCGTCGCGGAACTCTCCCCGGGCCACCATCCCCTCGAGGTCGCGGTTGGTCGCTGCAAGAACCCGCACGTCCACCCGGAGGGTCCGCGTGCCGCCGAGCCGCTCGAAGGCCTGCTCCTGGAGCACCCGTAGCAGCTTCACCTGCGTGGTTCTCGGCAAGTCGCCGATCTCGTCGAGGAACAGCGAGCCGCCGTCGGCCAGCTCGAAGCGGCCCCGGTGCTCGCGGTCGGCCCCGGTGAAGGCGCCCCGCTCGTGGCCGAACAGCTCGGATTCGAGCAGGGTATCGGGCAACGCCGCAACATTGACGGCCACCAGCGGCCCGCTCGCGCGCGGGCTTGCGTAGTGGACCGCCCGGGCCAGCAGCTCCTTCCCCGTGCCGCTCTCGCCGCGAATCAGAATGGTGGCGCGGCTTCCGGCGGCACGCGCGGCGGTGTTGATGGCCTCGGCCATCCGCGCGTTCGCCGTCTCGAGGCCCGCCAGGCGGTGCCGCGACTCGAGCTGCCGCCTCAGTTCGCGGTTCTCGGCCACGAGCGCCCGGCGCTCGAGCGTCCGGGCGATCAGGACGTCCAGTTCCTCCAGGTCGATCGGCTTGGTGAGGTAGTCGGCCGCCCCGCGCTTCATCGCCTCCACGGCGCTCGCCACGGTGCCGAAGGCCGTCGTCACGATCACCGGGACCTCGGGGTTGATGCGGCGCGACCCTTCGAGCAGGTCTATCCCGCTCGCACCCGGCATGCGGAGATCGGTCAGCACGAGGTCGATGGTGCGGGCGCTCAATTCGGCGAGCGCATCCTCGGACGTGCCCGCCTGGACGACGTCGAAGCCGCGCTTCCGGAGGAAGCCGGCGAGCACCAGGCGCTGCGCAGGCTCGTCGTCCACCAGGAGGATCACCTGGTCAGGCATCGGTCCCTCCGTCGACCTCCGCCGGCAGCCTGACAATCATCGTGGTGCCGGCCCCCGGCGCCGACTCCACCTCGATCGTCCCGCCGTGGGCCGACACGATCTGCTGCGTCACCGCGAGGCCCACGCCCGTCCCCTCTGGCTTGGTCGTGTAGTACAGGTCGAAGATCTTCGGCAGGTCGTCGGCCGCGATGCCGCTGCCCGTGTCGCTTACCTCCACGGTGTGCCCGCGCGAGCCCGTCCTGGCGACGACCCGCACCCGGCCGCCGGCCGGCGTCGCCTCGATGGCGTTGCGCACGAGGTTGTCGATTGCCTGCCGCAGCTGGCGCGCATCGAACACGGCTTCGCCCGCCGACGCGACGTCCGCCTCGAGCGTCACGCCGCGGTTGTCGGCGAGCGGGCGCGCCGCGTCGACAAGCGCCCGTGTCTCGACGGCCAGGTTCGCCGGGCCAGGGGCGAGACGCGGCGGGCGGGCGAACGCGAGGAACTGCTGGACGATGTCGTTGATCCGGCCGGTCTCCCCTTCCATCACCGACAGCAGCTCGGCGGCCTCGGCTCGATCGGCCTCGGTCGCGGCGGCCGGCGCGAACTCGCGCCGCAGCCGCTGCGCGCTCATCGCGATTGCGTTGAGCGGGTTGCGCACCTCGTGCGCGACGGTCGAGGCCAGCTCCCCCATCGCGCTCAGCCGGTCGCGCCGCCGCAGCGCCGCCTCGGCCCGCGCATGCTTTTCGCTCAGGGTGACGTAGGCCTGCCGCAGCCAGATCGCACCCAGGGCCACGACCGAGAGCAGCAGCGCCGCAGCCAGCGACACCGCCATGCGCGTGAACATGCGCCGTTCCGCGGCCCGCACCTCGTCGAGCCGCAGCCCAAGGCGGAGCGCTCCGATCTCGCCCTCCCCGAGGTCGAGCGCCGAGGACAGCTCGAGCACCGGGCGGCCAGCCGCCTCGCGCTCCCGTTCTTCGACCCCGGGCGCGAGGCCCGCGCCCGCCACGGCAGGCTCCGGCAAATCGCCCGGCAGCTCCCCATGCCCGTGGCGCAGGCCGTCGCGGTCCACGACGATGTAGGCGAGCTGCGGGGTGGTGGCGGCGATCGACTCGATCAACCGGTCGAGCGACACCTGGCGGAGAAGCGACTCGATCTCGCTGGCGTCGGCGTTGACGAGAATTGCGCCGCCGTTCTCCCGGCGCACCGCAGCAGCGACGCGCGATCCAGCGCGACGGCCGGCGGGGCGAAGCTCGCCGACCACCTCCCGCTGACGGCCGGAGAGGATCGGCTCGATGAAGGCCGCGCCCGGGCCCATCCCCGTGCCGCCCCCCGGAGCCGTGCCGCCGGGCGCCATGCTCGTGCCGGGCGCGGGCGGTACCTCCTGCCGCTCGCCGGCTCTGGGCGCGGAACGCCGGCCCGCCGGCGCACGCCGCCAGCCAGGCGACCCGGCGCGGCCCGCCACCCCTCCTCCTTCACGCGCGCCGTCGGGGCCGAACACCGCCACGCGGAACAGCCTGTTTCGCTCGGCCGTCTCTGCGAGAAAGTCGCCCGTCAAGCTTCCCTTCCGATCCAGCTCGGCCAGCAGGCGCGCGTTGTCCAGCAGCCGCTCGATCACCTGGGTCGAAGCGACGGCGCCGGCTGCCTGGTTCGACCGCGCGGCCGCCGCCACCGTCTGGCGAAGGGCGGCGCCCTGGCCGCGCAAGAGCCCCAGCAGCTCGCGGCGGGTGGCGCTGTAGTCGAACCAGCCGACGAACACCAGGCCTGCGGCCGCGAGCAGCGTGGCCGCGACGATGCGTGCCGTGCTGAGGGTGGGCTTCATCCCGGTTGAATCCCGCCGCCGATGGGCGGCCACAAGGGCCGCGCCTACGGCTTCTCCAATAGCTTCTCCATCTCGTCCATCACCCGGTTCATCTGCTTCATCGTCAGGTCGAGCGGCTCGCGCGTCGTCATGTCCACGCCGGCGCGCCGCAGGAGGGCGATGGGATAGTCGGAGCCCCCCGCCGAGATCAGCTCGAGGTACTTGCGGATGGTCTCCTGGTCGCCTGCGAGAGCCCGCTCGGCCAACGCGGCCGAGGCGGTGAAGGAGGTGGCGTACTGGTAGACGTAGAAGGCCCGGTAGAAGTGGGGGATGAAGGCCCACTCGTGCGCCACGTAGTCGTCCACCACGGTGACGCCCGCGCCGTGGCCATAGTACCGCTTG
>DAOPQX010000285.1:0-4854 GCA_035348395.1 Vicinamibacterales bacterium
GTTTGCCGCGCTGCTCGAGCTGATCGTCCAGGCCGCGTTGTCGCGGTTCGCCCGCCCGTCGCTCGTCGGCCTCTTGCGCTCGCCCCACCTGGCGATCGAGGTGGACGGGCGCGTCCCCGGCGCGGCCGCGGTCAGCCGCCTCGAGCGGGCGCTCCTCGACGCCGGCTACGGGGGAAACCCGGCCAGGCTCGCCGTGCTCGCCGGCGAGTGGACCGACGAGCTCGCCCACGCGGCACGGGCAGCGGCTGCAATTGCGACGGAGCTCTCGCCGCTCCTCGTGCGCGCTCCCTGCTCGGCGCACATCGCGACCATTCGCGCCTTCCTCCTCGCGCACGAGCGCCCCGTTGACGCCGCCGACGCCATGGGCCAGCGGCACCTTCGCGCCCGTGCGGCGGCGATGTCGATCCTGGACGGTCTCGCCGAGGCGTCGCGGCGGTTCGACGACCCGGTGGTTCCGCTCGAAGAGGTCGCGGCGCAGCTGCGGCGGTGGATGGAGGGACAGACATTCGCCCCGAGCGAACCGGCCGCCGGGTCGGACGGCGTTCACCTGGTGGACGCCCGCGCCGCACGATTCGGCGCCTTCGACGCCGTCCACCTCGCAGGCCTCGTGGCGGGAGAGTGGCCCGAGCCGCCGCGCCGCGAGATCCTCTACCCGCAGTTCCTGTTGACCCAGCTGGGTTGGCCGGGGGCCTCGGATTACGCGGCGGCTGCGCGTGCCGAGTTCGAGGACCTGCTGGATCTCTCCCCGGGCGCGACCTCGGTGTCCACCTTCCTCCTCGAGAACGACACCATCGTCGAGCCGTCGCCCCTGCTCGACGCGGTGGAGCCGCCAACCGACGTCCCTGCGACCGAGGCCGTCGTTTACCCCGAGGAGCGGCCCCCCGACGAGGGCGCAGCCGGCATGGAGGGCCGTGGCGTTCGGCGCGACGCCACCTCCGGCGCCGGCGAGACGTGGCGGTCGATCAGGTGTGGTCGAACCGCGCCGAGCGACCCTCGCTATCACGGCCAGGCCGGCGAGACGCGGGTCGGCACGCTCTCCATCAGTGCCATCGACCGGTACCTCGACTGCCCGTTCAAGTACTTCGCCGCCAGCGTGCTGCGGCTGGAAGAGGAGCCGGAGGCCGACCCGGCGCTCGCCCCGAAGGCGAGGGGGATCTTCGTTCACGAGCTGTTCCGTGCCTTCTTCGCGGCGTGGCAGCGGGAGGGCGGGGGCGCGATCACCGCCGTCGAAATGCCCCGCGCACGCGCGCTGTTCGCCCAGGTTGTGGAAGGGCAGCTGGAGCATCTGCCGCCGGGCCAGCGCGCGGCCGAGCGGCTGCGCCTGCTCGGTTCGGTGGCCTCTGCCGGCCTTGGCGAGGTCGTCTTCGAGGCCGAGGCCCTGCGGCCCGTCCCGGTGGTCGAGCGGCTGCTCGAGTACCCGTTCGACGGCGCGTTCGTGCTCGAGGCCGGTGGAGAGGCCCGGCGAGTGCGGCTGCGCGGGAAGATCGACCGGGTGGACGTGCTGTCCGACCGGACGCTGCGCGTGATCGACTACAAGACCGGGCGAGCCCCGGACTCGAAACGCTCAATCCAGCTGCCCGCCTACCTGCTCTGCGCCGCGCAGCAGGTCTCGCGCGAGCGCGGCGCCAGTTTCACGGCTGGCGAGGCCCTCTACGTCGCGTTCGGCGAGCCCGAGCCGGTGCAGTGGGTCGTGGGGCCCGATCTCGCTCCCACGGCCGCGGACGAGGCCGTCTCGCGGCTCGTCGGGGCGGTGGACGGCATCGCGGCGGGCCGTTTCCCGCCGCAGCCGGCCACGCGGCGGCTGTGCGTCACCTGCGGGTTCAGCGCCGTCTGCCGGAAGGACTACGTCGATGCCGAGTGAACGCCGCCGCGCGGCGCGCCCGGGCGTGGACGCCGGCGCCTTTCCGAGGCTGCCCTTCGACGATGCCCCAGGCACGCCCGACCCGCTGGCAGCTCGTGACGAGGAGGCCCGCGCCTTCGCGGTGGACCCGTCGCGCAATGTGGTGCTCGAGGCCTCGGCCGGCACCGGGAAGACGCGCGTCCTGACCACGCGCTACGTGAACCTGCTGCGCGCCGGCGTCGAGCCGCGCAACATCCTGGCCATCACCTTCACGCGCAAGGCAGCCGCCGAGATGCGGGAGCGGATCCTGGCGCAGCTCAAGGAGCTGGCGAGGCTGTCGCCCGCCGACGCCGCCCGCTGGCGCGACCTGCGCGACCGCCAGGGCGACATCGCCATCAGCACAATCGACGCCTTCTGCCTCTCGCTGCTTCGCGAGTTCCCGCTCGAGGCGGGGCTCGACCCCGGGTTCCAGGTGGTGGACGAGGCCGAGGCGCCTCGCCTGGTGGAGGAGGCGCTCGACGCGGCACTGCGGGCGGCGCGCAGGCTGACCGCGGTCGATCCCGACGTCGCCCTGCTGCACGCCCGGCTCGGAGAGCGGCGGCTGCGCGAGGCGCTGGCGGCGCTGGTGGGGCGGCGCCTGGTGGCGGGGCGGTTGATGCGCCGGTTCCTTGGCGGGGCGGGCGCGCCTCGGTCGGAGGCAGGCGCCGCGGAGACCTCGCTCAGGGACGCGCTCGAGCGGATGCGCGCGCTGCTGTCGCGCGGCGAAGAAGGGATCGAGGGCTTCCTGGCCGACGGCCCGATTCGCCACCCGGCGTTCGCGCTGCTCGAGGCCGACGTGCGGGCGCTCGATTCGGGCCGCGTCGAGGCGCCGAGGGCGGTGCTCGACCGCCTCGCCCGCCACTTCCTGACCCGCGCCGGGAGGCCGAGGTCGAAGCCGGCGCCGTCGTTTCGGCGCAGCGACTTCGGGTCGCCCGAGGCCTGGAGACGCCATGGCCAGGTGGTGGCCTCGCTCGCGCCGTACGTCTCCGACGTGCTGGGTGACCTCGACCGCTCGGTGAACCGCGCGATGGTGCGCGGCCTGTCGCGCCTTTTCCGCGTGGCCCGCCTGCGATACTTGCGGGCCCTCAACGCCAGCGCGGCCGTGGACTTCACCGAAGGGCTGGTGCGCGCCCTCGCCCTGCTGCGCCGGATGGACGAGTTCTCGCAGAGCCGCTACCGGCTCGAGGCGCGGTATCACCACGTCCTGGTGGACGAGTTCCAGGACACCAGCCGGGCGCAGTGGGCGCTGGTGGCGCGGCTCGTCGAGGCCTGGGGCGAGGGAGCCGGCCTCGCGCACGACGCCCCGCTCCAGCCCTCGATCTTCGTCGTCGGCGACCGCAAGCAGTCGATCTACGCCTTCCGCGACGCCGACGTGCGGCTGTTGCGGCACGCCAGGCGTTACGTCGGTGCGCTCCGGCCGGGCGGCGGCGTTCGCCGCTCGATCGCGCGAAGCTTCAGGTCGGACGCGGCCGTGCTCGCCTTCGTGAACGACCTGTGCGCGGAGTTCCAGGTGGCACCCGGGCGTCCCGACGCGTTCCGGTACCGGGCCTCGGACCGCTTCCCGGTTGCCCCCGGCCCGGGCGGCGGCGAGGAGCGGCTCGGCCTGGTGGCCGAACCGACCGTGAGCGCGGCCTCGCAGGCGGTGGCGGCGGAGATCGAACGCCTGCTGCGCGAAGAGACCGTCCGCGACCGGCGCACCGGGACGGCGAGGGCGGCCACCCCCGGCGACATCGCGGTTCTCTTCCGCTCGCGCGAGAGCCACCGCGAGTTCGAGGCGGCGCTCGAGGCGCGCGGCATTCCAGGCTACGTCTACAAGGGCCTCGGGTTCTTCGATGCCGACGAGGTGAAGGACGTGCTGGCGCTCGTCCGGTTCCTTGCCGACCCGGCATCCGACCTGCGCGCGGCGGCGCTGCTGCGCTCGCGGTTCATCCGCCTGTCCGACCCAGGGCTGGCGCGCCTCGCGCCTTCGCTGGCGGCGGCCCTGACCGCGCCGGAGGAGGCCGCGGTGGAGGGGCTGAGCGAGGAGGACGCCCGCGTCCTGCGCCAGGCGCGCGCCTCCCTCGCCGCCTGGCTGTCCCGCGTGGATCGGGTGCCCCCGGCCGAACTGCTCGATGCCATCCTGGCCGAGTCGGCTTTCGACGCCGAGCTCGCCGGGCCCCGGCAGGCACAGGCGCGCGAGAACCTGAAGAAGCTGCGCGCGCTCGCGCGCCGCGTGCAGAACCGCGGCTACGCCACCTGGGCGCGCCTGACCGGGCATCTCGACCGCCTGTCGGCCGGCGACGAGTCGAACGCGATCGTCGACGCGGCCGACGCCGTGAACCTGATGACCGTGCACGCGGCCAAGGGGCTCGAGTTCGCCTTCGTGTTCCTGGTCAACATCGGGCGCGGCACGGGCGGGGGCGGCGAGCCCGTGCTGCTGCTCGACGACCCGCGCTCGCACCGGGCGCTGGTGTCGGTGCAGGGGGGGCTGAAGGAGGCCGAGGAGGCGGCGCGCGAACGCGATCGTGAGGAGACCAAGCGGCTGCTCTACGTCGCGCTGACCCGCGCGAGGGAGCGGCTCTACCTGGCCGCCGTGGTGCGCGACGGGCGGCTGCAGCCGGGCCGCGGCAGCCTGGCGGAGGTGTTGCCTGCCAGCTTCCTGGAGGTGATGGCGGCGGCGGGGGCGGGCAGCTCCCGCGTCACGCGCACCGAGTGGATCTCGCGCGAGGGAGGGAGGCACGCGTTCAGGGTGTGCCGCGCGCCGGCACCCGACGGGAACGGCGTGCCGGCTGTGAGCGGCGTCACAGCAGGGCCGTGATCGAAGTCACTCGCCTTCACGGCCCGGTTCCTGTATGCTTCGCCGAATCTCCACGCGCTTTGAAACCGAGTTGGGGTGGACGGCGTCTAAGAGAGTGAACGGGGACCACCGATGACCGCCGACAGCACGACCCGGCCGCCGACGCGCACCTCCTGGGACGCGCACCTGCAGCTCGAGA
>DAOPQX010000286.1:0-4828 GCA_035348395.1 Vicinamibacterales bacterium
GGCCCCTGCTGCTGGGGCGGAACCTGCTCGGGCGGCTGCTGCGGGGGCGGCAGTGGCTGCACGGGCGGCGCCTGCTGCGCACGAATCAAGGCGACGGAGGGCACCCCTGCCACCGCGAGAGAGACCGCGGCGGCGAGGCAGGCGGCGCGGACGGTGCGCGCCCGGAACAGGCTGGTGTGGGTCAAGGGTGGATCCCGGGATGGAGGCGCTCAGCGCCGACCAGCATACACCAGGTCGCAGCGGCGCTCAGGGATCAGGGATCAGGGATCGTGGATGCCGACGGCGGCGGCGCCCGCCGGGCCGAGCAGCACGCCGATGACGCTGTCCGCCCGCGGGGGCAGAGGCGCCGCGTCAACTCCGGTCGAGGATCGCGATCGACTCGATGTGCGCGGTGTGCGGGAACATGTCGAACGGAATCACCTCGACCGCGCGAAAGCCGCCGGCGAGGGCGGCACCCAGGTCGCGCGCCAGCGCTGACGGGTTGCACGACACGTACGCGATTCGCCGGGGGTGGAGGCGGCCGGCGATCCAGTCGAGCACCACCGGCGGGCAGCCCGGGCGCGGGGGATCGAGCACCACCGCGTCGTACCGCAGGTGAGGGCCGGGCGTCAGCCGCGCCAGGGTCTCCTCGACGCGGCCGGCGACGAGCGCCAGCCGCGCGGCCGGCAGGCGGTTGAGGCGCCGCGCCGCTTCCGCGCTTGCGACCGCGCCCCGGTTCTCTTCAACTGCGGTCACCGTCGCGCCAGCCGCGGCGAGCGGCAGCGCGAACAGCCCCGCGCCGGAGTAGAGATCGAGCACGCGCGGAAAGCCTGGCGCCGGAAGAGCCGCCATCACGCGCGCCACCATCTCGCCGGCCACCCGCACGTTGGTCTGGAAGAAGGCGTCGGGCTGGAGGAGGAAGGTGGCGCCCGCCACCTGCTCGCGGATCTCAGCCAGGCCGTCCAGGCGACGCGTCTCGCGGCCGAAGAGAAACGGGTCGTCGCGGTCGTGCACGCTCAAGTGGAAGCCGCCGGGCCGGTCCTCCCGTGAGGCGGCCGCGAGGAAGCGCGCGGTCGCCCGGCGCAGTTGCTTCACGTTCTCCGTCACGACCAGCGTCGCCAGCCACTCGCCGGTGCGCTCGGCCACCCGCAGCACCACGTGTCGCGCGATGCCGGCGGCGGCATCGGGGGTGGCACCGGGGATCCGCGCCGCGCGCAACGCGTCGCGCAGGGCGAAGGCGAGGCGGTTGGCGGGACCGGCGTGAACCGGGCACTCGACCACGGGCAGCACCCGCCGCGACCCCCGGCGATAGTGGCCCATCACGAGCGGTCCAGGCCCCTCGGCCGGCGCGAAGGTGAAGCTGGCCTTGTTCCGGTACTCCCAGGGGGTGGCCCCCGGCGACGAGGCGGGCGACCTCACCGCGGGCGAGACGCGCGGCGCCCGTGTGCCGAGCGCCTCGTCGAGCGCCTCCTGGAGCAGCTGCTGCTTCAAGCGCAGCTGCTCGCCGTACTCGACGTGCTGCCACGCGCAGCCGCCGCAGGGGCCGAAGTGGCGGCACCGGGGCACGACGCGATGCGGCGAGGCGAGAAGGACCTCGACCACCTCGCCTCGAAGGCCGTCCTTGCCCGTCTGCAGGCGGACCGACACGCGCTCGCCGGGAAGCACCTGCGGCACGCGCAACTCGCGCCCGGCGTGGGTGGCGACGCCGTCACCCTCGAGCGACAGGCGCTCGATCTCGACGGTAACCATCGTGGCGCGAGGCACCCGGCGATTCTACGGTACACTGTCGCGCCGTGCCGGAATACCGCACCGTCTGCCCGCGCAACTGCTACTGCACGTGCGGAATGCTCGTCACCGTCGAGGGCGGCCGTGTCGTTCGCATCGAGGGCGACCCGGCCAACCCCGCGACCGGCGGGCACGTGTGCCTGAAGGGGATCAGCTACGCGCGCCGGCTGACCACGCCCGACCGGCTGCTATCGCCGCTGAAGCGTACCGCCAGCGGGGCATTCGAGCCGGTGGGCTGGGACGAAACGCTTGCGGACATCGCCGCGAGGCTCGACGCGATCCGGCGCGAGGACAGCCCCGAGGCGGTGCTCTACTACGACGCCTCGGGCAGCCACGGCGCGCTCGGCGCGCTGGCGCTCGCCTTCTGGCGCCAGTTCGGGGGCTGCACGCGCGCCTTCGGCGACCTCTGCTGGCCCGCGGGCCTCGAGGCCACACGCCTCACCTACGGCGCGAACCGCCACAACCATCCGCGCCTGACGGCAGAGAGCCGCTTCATCCTGGTGTGGGGACACAACCCCGCCGAGACCAACGTCCACCAGATGAGGCTCATCCTGGAGGCGCAGGAGCGCGGCGCCCGCGTGGCGGTTGTCGATCCGCGCGGCACCGACACCTCCGACGCGGCCGACCTGCACCTCCAGCCGCGCCCCGGGACCGACGCCGCCCTCGCCCTGGGCCTCGCGCGCGTCATCGCCGGAGCGGACCTGCACGACGAGGCGTTCCTCGCCGCGCACGCCTCGGGCTTCGAGCGCTACCTCGCCCGGCTCGAGGAGTACCCGCTCGCCCGGGTGGCCGACATCACCGGCGTGCCGGCGGCATCGATCGAAACGCTCGCGCTCGAGTACGCGCAATCGAAGCCCGCGCTGCTGATTGCCGGCTTCGGCCTGCAGCGCAATCGTCACGCGGGCCAGACGATGAGGGCGGTCGCGCTGCTGCCGGCGCTCACCGGAAACGTCGGCGTCCCCGGCGGCGGGTTCCAGTACGCCAACCTGGCCAGCCACTGCCTCCTCGAGCCGCGGCTGCCGCCGGGATCGGACGGCCGCGCCGCGATTCCGGTCTCTCGCCTCGGCCCGGGGCTCCTCGAGCTCGATGCGCCCCGCGTGCGGGCCGCCTGGATCGAGAAGGGCAACCCCGCCAGCCAGAACCCCCGCTCCGACCTGGTGCGCCAGGCCCTCGCCAACATGGACCTGGTGGTCGTCGTCGACCAGTTCCTCACCGACACGGCGCGCCTCGCACACTACGTGCTGCCGGCCAAGACGATGTTCGAGGAGGAGGACCTCTGCACGGCGTACTGGCACCCCTACCTCCAGCGCCGCGCGAAGGTGTTCGACCCGCCGGCCGGCGTCAAGACCGAGACCGAGATTTGGCGGCTGCTCGCCGGGCGCCTCGGGTTCGACACTCGTTACTTCCCGAGCACGCCGGACGAGGCGCGCGCCGTGCTCCGTCAGATGCTCGGGCCCTCCCACGCGCACCTGCTCGAGGCGCTCGAGAACGGCCCGGTCGATCCCTCCGGCGATGGGGACGTCGCCTTCGCCGATCGCTGCTTCCCAACGCCGTCTGGGAAGGTGGAGTTCTGCTCCGACGAGGCGGCCTCGCTGTGGGGCGTGGACCCGGTGCCCGGCTACGAGCCGCTCGGCGAGGGACACGAGTCGCGCGGCGCCGGGCGCTTCCCGCTGCAGTTGCTGTCGTGCAAGACGCGCGATCGCATCCACTCGCAGTTCGGCAACCTGGATTGGGTGCGCGACGTCGAGCGGCCGCACCGCCTCGACATCCACCCGGCCGACGCCGGGCCCAGGGGACTCCTCGACGACGACCTCGCCGTGGTCTGGAACGGCCGCGGCCGGATCGAACTGCGCGTGCGGCTCGACGAGGGGCTGCGCCCCGGTGTCGTCCACGTGCTGGAGGGGCGGTGCCACGAAGGCGATCCCGACGTCAACGTGCTGACCGACGCGGGCGTCACCGACATGAACTATGGGGCGACGTTCTACGAGTGCCTCGTAGAGGTCGAGAAGTCCACGAAGTCGGGAAGTCGCGAAGTCGCGAAGTCGAAGTCCACGAAGTCCGCGAAGTCCACGAAGTCCGCGAAGGCGAGGTCGGAAAGTCGTGAAGTCGGAAAGTCGGAGTCTCCCGCCTTCGTCCTCGACCTCGGGCGGTGCGTGGGGTGCGGCGCCTGCGTGCTGGCGTGCCGCCTCGAGAACGGGTGGAGGCCCGAGACGCCATGGCGCCGGGTGCTGCCGCTCAACCTGCGGCGCCGGCCCGGCGGCCCCACCTACTTCCTGTCGGTGGCGTGCCATCACTGCGAACGCCCGGCGTGCGCGGCCGCCTGCCCCTCGTCCGCGTACGAGAAGCGGCCGGACGGCGTGGTCGTGCACCATGAAGAGCGGTGCATCGGCTGCCGCTACTGCGAGATGGCCTGCCCGTTCGGCGCCCCGCGATACTCGGCCGCGCTTGGCGTGATGACCAAGTGCCACCTGTGCGCACCGCGGCTCGACCGCGGTGAACTGCCGGCGTGCGTCGCCGCCTGCCCAACCGAAGCCTTGCGCCCGAGCCACGAGGGCCTGACCTTGGGACGAGACCAGCAGCTGGCCGCCGTGCCCGGGTTCGCGGATCGCGACGGCTGCCGGCCGCGCCTCCGTTTCCTGTCGCCGAGGGGGAGCCGCCGGATGTCGCTGATGCAGGCGCTGCAGCACGCGCTCGCGCGGGGAGGTGAGCGATGAGCCTCGTGAAGCGTGCCGCCCGTGGCGCGGCCGACGACTGGCCGCTCGTCGTCTTCACCTCGATGGCCATCATCGGCGCCGGCCTCGTCCTCACCCCGATCGCCGCGCTTGCCGGGGGAAGCGGAGCAGCCGCCGCGGTTCGCCTCGCCGGGGCCGGGGCTGCGCTGATTGCGGCGGCCCTGGCCGTATCGCTGGCGCACCTTGGGAGGCCGCTCCGGGCCGCGCGCGCCGCTGCCAATCTCCGGCAAAGCCGGCTGAGCGCGGAAGTCCTCTTCGCGCTGGCCACCCTGGCTGCCGCCCTCATCTCGTTCGCCTGGCCCGCCCTGCTGCCCGGCGCGAGCATGGTGGCC
>DAOPQX010000287.1:0-4817 GCA_035348395.1 Vicinamibacterales bacterium
GACGGCCGCCACGATCACCGGCCCGAGGTAGGGGATGATGTTGAGGACGCCGGCCGCCACCCCCCACAGCGCCGCCTGCTCGAGGCCAATCGCCCAAAGAGGCAGCCACGTGAAGACGGCCACCAGCACCGTGATCACGAGGCGGACGAGCAGGAAGGTCGCGATCTGCCGGTCGATCTCGTCGAGGATCTGGACCGTGATCTTCTTCTCGGAAAGGGTCGTGCCCACCACGCGCACCAGCTTCCGCTTGAACAGGTCTCCTGCGGCGAGGAGGTACAGCGCGAGGAAGAGGACCACCACGGCCTCGGCGGCGACGGCCACCAGGCTGAGCGAGCCGGTCATGAGCCACGCGTTCAGGTTCAGAACCGGGCCGTTGGCCGCCCTCGTGCGGCTCCTCGCGGCGACCGGTGACTCGCCGGCCGCCTCGGCCGCGGCCGCTTCCAGCGTTTCTGCGGCCTGCTGCACCTGCTGAACCGGGCTCGTGGCGCCTCCCGAGCGGCGCAGGTCCCTGAGCGTCTGCCGCATCCTGTCGGCGGCCTTTGGGAGCTTTGCCGCGACCGCTGCCACGTCGTCGGTCATGGAGTAGACGAGGTAGCCGGCTCCGGCCGTCATCACCGACAGGACGAGCAGCGCCGCCAGCGGGCGCTGGATGCGCCAGCCCACGAGCGTGGTCACGACGGGATTGAGGGCATAGCTTGCCAGGATCGCGAAGGCGAGCGGGATCAGCACGGGAGCCGCCAGGCGCAGCGCGGCAAGCGACAGGAGCGCGGCGATCACGGCGAGCGCCGCGCTCCGGATGTCGATCGGCGCGGGACGCGGCGGCGTGGAAGTGGCGTCGGTCGCCGTGTCGGCGACGTCGCCCAGGTCGGTGCCCTGGGCGTCGGGGTTTGGGCCGCCGGCGGCGGCGGAAGAGTCCTGCATCGTTGGTGACGTAACCAGCTCCAGCGATAGCAAGGACACAGCCAGAAGGGGCTCACGGCTCACGGCTCACGGCTCAGGGTGGCGAAGGCGGGAGCATCACGATCGTTGGGCGAAGGCGAGCTCATAGTGTCTGAGCCCTTCTGGCACAGAGCTCTGTGCCGTTCTGGGACAGGCCATTTCGGCGTTTTTCGGCAGGAATTGCAGAATTTGCGATCGACCCCCCTGCCAATCTGTGCCGTAGTTGCACACCCGCGTGCCCGGACGCTCGCGGGTTACCAATGGGCATTCGCCATAACTGTCCTGAACATAATGACTTGCAGGATGCGTCCGCACCCCCGCCCGAGGTGGCTGGCAGATTGCTCTAGAGCTGGCCGTGAGCACTACTCCTTCGTTTTTCTTCAGAAAATGGCTTGCCTGCCTGGCGCTGGCGGTCGTGGTCGCGGCACCTGCCGCGGCCGCTCCACAACGGCACGGGCGGCTCGATGCGGCTTTGCAGCGGGCGTCACGGGCGGGAGGTACCGAACGCGTCATCGTGCGAACGCAGCCCGGGTCTCGACCCGGGATGCGGGCGGCGCTCGAGGCCAGGGGCTACCACGTTCGTGGCGAGCACTCGGCCCTCGACGCCATCGTGGCCGACGTGCCGGCGGGCGAACTGGAAGCCCTCTCGCTGATGCCCGGGGTCCAGGGGATCTCCTCCGACGCCATCGTGCGTCCTGCGGGCCTCGACCTCGCCGCGGCGACTTCAGCCGGCACGTCTCCCGAGAACTTCCTGCGATCGACGCTTGGACTCGACCGCTCCTCGCCGGTCGGGCTGGGCGTCGGCGTGGCCGTGATCGATTCCGGCGTGGCCCCGTCACGCGATCTGCTGCCTCAGATCACGGCGTTCTTCACGGTGAGCGAGTCGGGGCTGCGCCGTTCGGCGCCGTACGACGACTTCGGCCACGGCACTCACGTGGCCGGCCTGATCGCCGGCAGCGGGGCAGGCGCGGCCCGCGACTACCAGGGGGTCGCGCCAGGAGTCCGCCTTGCCGTGTTCAAGGTGCTCGACGGCTCGGGCCAGGGCCGGACGAGCGACGTCGTTCGCGCCATTGAGTTCATCGTGGCGAACCGGCGGATGCTCGGGGTGGACGTCATCAACCTGTCGCTCGGGCACCCGGTGTTCGAGCCGGCCGACACCGATCCCCTCGTGCAGGCGGTTCAGCAGGCGACGCGGGCAGGGCTCGTGGTGGTTGCGGCGGCAGGGAACTTCGGCACCAACCCGGTCACCGGCGAGCCCGGGTACGCCGGCATCACCTCGCCTGGCAACGCTCCGTCGGCGATCACCGTCGGCGCCGCCTCCACGAAGGGGACGATCGGGCGCCGTGACGACGGGGTGGCTCCCTTCAGCTCCAGGGGACCGACTTGGTACGACGCCTACGCCAAGCCCGACATCGTGGCGCCCGGCGAGAAGCTGACCTCGGTGGGTGTGCCGGGCACCCCCCTCTACGACAACTACCCGACGCTGCAGGTGGACGGCACCAAGGGAGGCACCTATCTGCGGCTCAGCGGGACGAGCATGGCCACCGCCGTCGCCACGGGCGTCGTCGCGCTGGCCATCGAAGCGAACCGGCGCCAAAACGGCGGTCCGCCGGTCGCCGCCTCACGCCGCCAGCTTTCGGCGAACGCGGTGAAGGGCATCCTTCAGTACAGCGCCTTCTCGCTGATCGACGAGAGCGGCGAGGCGTACGACCGGTTGACGCAGGGCGGCGGCGGCCTGAACGCGGCCGGCGCGATCGACCTGGCGAGCCGGCTCGATCTGCAGGCGCCGGTGGGAGAGGCCTGGATCGAGCCGGTGCCGGACCCGGTGACCGTCATCGCCGGGGAAGAGCTGGCCTGGTCGCAGAACATCGTGTGGGGCGTGTGGCTGGTGCCGGGTTCGGTCTTCGAGACCAACAACGAATGCTGGGGCACCAACATTGTCTGGGGCGTCTCGGATGGCCAGAACATCGTGTGGGGCGTGTCGGACACCCAGCTCGCCGGCGCCAACATCGTCTGGGGCGTCAACATCGTCTGGGGCGTGAACGTGGTCTGGGGCGTGAACATCGTGTGGGGCGTGAACATCGTGTGGGGCGTCAACCTCGTTGGGACCTCGACCGCCAGCGGCGTCTCGTGGGGGTTCCCGGGCGGGCCGGACACCACCGCCTGGAGCCGCCTCGACGCGAGCAACATCGTGTGGGGTGTGGCCGACAACATCGTCTGGGGTGTGGCCGAGAACATCGTGTGGGGCGTATGAGCGCCCCCGGACAGGCCGTTTCAGAGGTTGGAGGATGTTAATGGACAGGATGCCGCACCCGGCGGCGGTGGAAGTTCCGGCGGTTGCCCCCATCGCGGACGCCACGCGGACGGCGCCGGCGTGCTGGCGGTCGACGCTCCCCGAACTCGGCGACGGTCGCGTCACGCTGCGCCCCATGGTGGCGCGAGACGCGACCTCGCTGTTCGCGATGCTCACGACCGAGGAGGTCACGCGCTTCATCTCGCCGCCGCCGCCCGACCTCGGCGGCTTCGAGCGGTTCATCGAGTGGTCGAACGCCGAGTGGAAAGCGGGCCGATTCGCGGCGTTCGCGATCGTGCCGACGGGCTACGACGTTTCGGTCGGCCTGGTCCAGGTTCGCCAGCTCGATCCCGGTTTTTCCAATGCCGAGTGGGGCATCGCGCTCGGCTCGCCGTTCTGGGGGACGGGGGTCTTCCCCTCGGCGGCGCGGCTGTTCCTCGACTTCGTCTTCGGCGAGATCGGCGTCCACCGCCTCGAGGGCCGGGCGGCCGTGCAGAACGGGCGGGCGAACGGGGCGCTGCGGAAGATCGGCGCCGTACAGGAGGGGCTGCTCCGACGCGCCCTGTTCTGCAACGGCCGGCATTTCGACCAGCTGCTCTGGTCCATCCTCGCCGAAGACTGGCGCGAGGCGAGCGCGACCCTGAGGCCGATGGTGCACTGAGCCCGGAGCCCCGCGCGTCGGGATTGGGTCGCTCCTGATACACTCCCTGAGTGGACGTCGCGCTCTTTGATTTCGAGCTGCCGCCAGGCCAGATCGCGCAGCGGCCGGCGGAGCGGCGTGACGTATCGCGCCTTCTCGTTCTCGAGCGCGCAAGCGGCGCCATTCGCGCGCACGGCAGGGTCGCCGACCTGCCGGAGCTGCTTTCCCCGGGCGATCTCCTCGTCACCAACGACACCCGTGTCTTTCCAGCCAGGCTGCTCGGCCGCCGGGATCCCAGCGGCGGGGCGGTCGAGTGCCTGCTCCTGCGGCGTCTCGATCGCGAGCGCTGGGAGGCCCTGGTTCACCCGGGCCAGAAGCTGAAGCCGGGCAAGCTGATGGTGTTCGAGGGCCCGGGGATGGTGCTGCACGGGGAGATCCTCGAGCGCCACTTCCACGGCCGTAGAACCATCCGCCTGTGGGCCGAAGGCGGCCTCGACGCCGAGCCGGTGATCGACGCGATCGGCCACATCCCGCTGCCGCCGTACATCCACCGCTCGGACGAGCGCGAGGACCGCGAGCGATACCAGACCGTGTTCGCGCGGGCACGCGGGTCGGTTGCCGCGCCGACGGCCGGACTGCACTTCACTTCGGAGTTGCTGGACCGGCTCGAGGCGCGCGGCGTCGAGCGCGCCGAGGTGACGTTGCACGTCGGCTACGGAACCTTCAAGCCGGTCCACGCCGAGCATGTTGAAGAGCACCGGGTGGACGAGGAGGTCTACGACATCCCCGAGGAGGCCGCGGCCCGCATCGAGAGGGCCCGCCGCGAGGGGCGGCGGGTCATCGCGGTGGGGACGACCACCACTCGCGCGCTCGAGGCCGCGGCGATCGAGGGACGGGGCCGCGTGACCGCCGGGCGCGCCGCCACCGGCCTGTTCATCTACCCCG
>DAOPQX010000288.1:0-4779 GCA_035348395.1 Vicinamibacterales bacterium
GCCGGCCGGCTGCGGGTCCCAGCCGGTGAAGTCGAAGGCGCCGTGCTCCTCCGCTGGCGACGCGTCGCCCCACGGATGCGGGCGCTCGGCTCCGCCGGGCGTACCATACGCGGCGCGCTGGAACTCGGCCTCGCTCGGCAGCCGCGACCCGCGCCACCTCGCGTACGCGTTCGCCTCCGCGAAGCTCACGTACGCCGGCCAGGCGTGAGGCAGCGCGACCGACTCGAACATCCCGCGCCAACGCCAGCCGTCGCCGTGGCGCTCCCAGAACAGCGGGTGCGCGATCCCCTCGCGCCGGATCCAGGCCCAGTCCTCCGGACGCCACCACCGCTCCGCCTGGTAGCCGCCGGCCTCGACGAACTCCAGGAACGCCTCGTTCGTCACGTCGTGGCGCTCGATGACGAACGGCGCCACTTCGGCGGCATGGTGGGGGCGCTCGTTGTCCCAGCTGAAGGGAACCTCGCCCGGGTCGACCCCCATCGTCACGCGCCCCCCTGCCACCTCAATCCACTCCTGCCGCGGCACGCGTCCTTCCGTCTTCGGCGCGTACCCGGCAGGCTTCCGCTTCCGTTCGAAGGGAAGGCGATGCCACATGTAGAGCAGCGTCTCCTGGTGCATCGCCTCGTGCTCGAGGATCGCAAACACGGCTTCGGCGCGATCGAGCAGCGGGTGACCGGGCCGATCGAGGTCCTCGCGTTCCAGCACGTCGAGCACGCGACGGTCGGCTTCCTCGACGAACTCGCGGACGAGGTCACGGTCCGGCCACTCGAATCGTGGACCTGCCGCGGCTTCGCCCGGGTCGATGCCGCGCGCGAACAGCCGCTCGAGCCGCTCGTCGATGCTCGCTCCCCCGAGAGCCTTCTTCACGAGCGTGTTGAAGCTGAACGCGGGCAGGTGCCCGTCGTAGAAGACGATGGGATGACGCAGGGCGATCGGCTGACTGAAATACGCCTCGCCGGCCAGCAGATCGAAGATGGCCCTCGATCGCCGGCGGTTCCGGCGATACCACGAGGCGAACGCAGGAGTCACTGATGAGGCCGTGGCTGGCACTGATGAGTAGGACACGCATCCCTCCAGCGCGGTCCGGGCTGGCGCACGTGCCGCACCCGGGCGTGTAATGGCACGACACACCGACGGTGCGCCTCTTCCAGTACTCATGCGAAGGAATCGGCGCGGATGACGGTCTGAGCGATTTCAGCCATCCGTGCAGGATGAGTGCCATTGCCGGCAGGAGCGCCAGGGCAGGAGGTGGCCCACCTGCCCTTGACCTCGGCCGTCCCAATCGCGACCGGCGAGGAGCGCTGGAGCGAGTACCGGGGGCACGAATCACCGCGCGCGGGCTACACCGTGGCGCGCGAGCGGAAGTGGACCGGGGTCGCGTCTACTCCAGGACGTTCCGCATGTAGTCGATGCAGGCCTTCGTTTCCTTGGCGGCGTCCGAGCCCGTCGGGATCTCGTACTCCAGCTCCACGTCCACGTGGATTGGCCACTGCTCCTTCTTGAGCAGCTGGAGGATGTCGGCGATGGGCGTCTCGCCCTGGCCGAACGGCCTGTTGGCGTTCGGGGTCGCGTGCCGCGGCCCGGTCTTGTCCTTGATGTGGATGCTCCGCATCCGATCGTGGTACTTCGCAATCACGTCGTTCGGGTGCAGGCCGGTCGCGCCGTAGTAGTGGCCGGCGTCCAGGTTCAGCATGTTGGCGGGTGAGTACGCGAGGTACTTGTCGAACGAGAAGCCCGGCTCGGCCACCTGGCCGTGCGTGTGGAACATGGCCAGGCTCTTGTGCTTCTCGGCGAACTTCCCCAGGCGCTGGCAGGCCGCGTCGCCCAGCTCGTCGGTGATGCCGATCGCCCCCAGCCGCCTCGTCGCCTCGTACGCGTAGTCGATCTCCTCGTCCGACCAGGTCGATGGCGCGAACTTCGCGATGTGGACGTCGATCCCGGCGGCGTTGAACTTCTTCCGCATCGCGTCGTAGCGCTCCATCGGGAGCGACAGCCGCCACTGCCGCTGCGCCGCCTTGTCCTTCGGAATTCCCAGGTCTTCCTCGGCCACCAGGCGCAGCTCGATGGAATTGACGCCCGCGAACAGCAGGTACTCGATGACCTCGTCCACCCGGTGCGGCATCGAGCGGTAACTGTAGGTGGTCACGCCCAGCTGGACGCCTGCCACCTTGGAGTTCGGCTTTCGGCCTGCCTGTGCGGAGGCCCGGGCGGCCTTCAACGGAACGATGCCGAGGACGGCGGCGCCCGCCGTCCCAAGGAGCGCGCGCCTGGAGAGAAGGTGCTCGTTCATGATGCCTCCAGCCACTACAGCTTCAGCTCCCAACCCGGCTGGAACGCCGGCTTGACGGAGCGGTTGGCCTCTTCGCTGTTGGTGAACCGGACGTTGGCGCTGTCCCACTCCAGCTTCCCTCCGACCCGCCACGCGATCGGAACCAGGGCAAGCCACTCGGCGAACGACGCGGTGATGGCGAAGTCGGAGCACGAGCGGTCGCCGCCCTTGCAGGCACGGATCCAGTCGAGCATGTGGCCCGGCGAGCGGGTGAGCAGCGGCGGCGGCAGCAGGTACTCCTGCCACCTCGACGCCGGCAGCAGCCAGACGCCCTCGCCGCGGTCGCGGGTGGCGAGGATGCCCTTGCTGCCGATGAACACCGAGCCGTTGCCGGTGAGCACGCCGGGCCGCGGGGTGTCGTCGCGTCCGCCCGGCTGCGTGTAGACCTTCACGTCGGGGCCGCCCGCGCTCATGATCCTGCGGGGGCGCGTGGGAGCCCCCGTCTGCCCTGCCGCGACGCCCGCGCCGATTGCCGGCGCCGCCCGCTCGCTCGTGCGACGTCCCTTGTCGGCGAGGTTGTTCGGCGGCGGCAGGATCGTCTCGTTTTCCATCCCGGGCACATGGTAGGCCTCGGGGTCGCCCGGCCGTGCCGACTCGTGGTAGTAGACCGACACCGGCGGCATCCCGCCGCGCGCCGGGAAGTCGAGCCGCACCACGCCGCGGTGCGGGATCGTGATGTCGCCCTTCCCTTCGATCCGCACGCACTCGACCGCGATTGGCACGCCGAGCTGCAGCGCGGTGTGGGCCGGACCCGCCGTGTGCGTGGCCCAGTTGCCGATCTGGCCCGTGCCGAAGTCGAGGAAGCCGCGCCAGTTGTAGGGCACGTAGGCGTCACTGAAGGGGCGGGGCGCGGCACCGCCGAGCCACAGCGGCCAGTCGAGCGTGGCGGGAATCGGCGCCTCGGGCGGCGGCGCCTGCAAACCCGTCGGGAAGGTGCCGGGCGAGGTGGAGACGTGCACCTCGCGCACCTCGCCAATCTCCCCCGTCCAGACGATCTCGGCAGCCACCCTGTGTGCCTCGTGCGAGAACCCCTGGTTGCCCATCTGGGTGGCGACCTTGTACTTCACCGCCGCGTCCTGCAGCAGCCGCGCCTCCCACGGCGTCCTCGTCAGCGGCTTCTCCACGTAGACGTGCTTCCCGCGCTCCATGCACCACAGCGCAACGGTCGCGTGCATGAAGTCGGGAACGGCGATCGTGCACGCGTCGATGTTCCGGCCTTCCTTGTCGAGCATGACGCGGAAGTCCTTGTACCTGGGGACGCCGCCGTACTTCTTGAAGCTGCCGGCGGCGCGTGCCTCGTCCACGTCGCAGAGTGCCACGACCGTCTCGGTGCGGGCCGCCTGGTCGAGGATGCCCGCGCCCTGGCCGCCGCACCCGATGGCCGCCACCCGCAGCTTGCTCGAGAACGGCTGGTAGCCGAGCGCCTTCAGCGAGGGGACGCTGCCGAAACCGGCGGCCGGGACAGCGCCCGCGAGAAGCGTCCCGAAGAAGAAGTGCCTTCTGGAAATGGAGTTGTCGCTCATCGATCCTCCGCGGGGTATCTTACACGCCTCAGCCCCACAATTCAGGAAGCGGCGGCTCGACGCGGCCGTGGCGGTACACCATCGCCGGCTCGCGGTCCCGCACCTGCAGCAGCGGTCCGTCGAGATCCACGTACTCGCAGTGCTGCGCCAGCAGGAAGGCGGGCGCCATCGCCAGCGAGGTGCCGCACATGTTGCCGACCATCAGCCCCAGGCCGAGCGCCCGGGCGCCCTGCGCCATGGCCAGCGCCTCGGTGAGCCCGCCACACTTGTCGAGCTTGATGTTCACGTAACGGTAGCGTCCCGCCAGGCGCGCGAGCGAACAGCGGTCGGTGCACGACTCGTCGGCGGCGAGCGGGATCGTCGAGTCGAAACCGTCCAGGCACGCGTCCTCGCCGCGCGCGACCGGCTGCTCGATCAGCTCCACGCCCAGCTCCCGCAACCCAGGCAGCAGCCCCTCGAGCCGCTCGCGGCTCCAGGCCTGGTTCGCGTCCACGATGATGCGGGCGCGCGGGTGCTCCTCTTTCACGATCCGCACCTGGTCCACGTGGCGGACGCCGTCCACCTTCAGCTTGAGCAGCGGGTACTCCCGCGCCTCGCGTGCCCTGCGCCGCGTCGCCGCCTCGTCGCCCAGCCCGATCGTGTAGTCGGTCAGCACCGGCCCCATCCCACGAAGGCCGGCTGCCTTCCACGCGCGCCGGCCCGACTGCTTGGCGCGCAGGTCCCACAGCGCGCAATCGAGCGCGTTGCGCGCGCCGCCGGCGGGCAGCAGCCGCAGCAGGTCGCTGCCGCGCAGCTCGTCGCGCAGCTCGCCGGCCACCGCCTCGATCTGGCTCGCCATCCCCTCCGGCGTCTCGCCGTCGTAGTCCACGCCGGCCGCCTCGGCGACGCCCTCGGCCCACCGCGTCGCCAGGGGCACCATCCGGGCGA
>DAOPQX010000289.1:0-4775 GCA_035348395.1 Vicinamibacterales bacterium
ACCCCGGTCGGCGACGAGCGCGTTGGCGGCGGTCATCATCATGATGACCGGCGCCTCGGCGATGAACGCGAACGAGAAGGCGACGCCGTACGCCGCGAGGTTGGGGGTCGGCTGGGCGAGGCGCGCGATGATGGCGGCGATGTAGGGGCCTTCGACCGCCATCATCAGCCACGTCGCGGCCAGCGGCGCCCAGAACGCCAGGATCGTCCGGGTGCCGGCAGTTGCGGTCGAGCTGTCGGAGGGCTGCGAGGGTGGCGTCACACGCGGGCTCAGGCCCCCATTCTAGCCGGTTTGTGTGCTATCCTCCGGCCGTCCATCCCAGGGCGGGATCCCCACATCCTCGCGGAGACGATCATGAAGACGATCGACTTGTCGCTCTCGAATTTGAACGAGCTGTTCCCTGCCGACTTCAGCCCGGAGCAGCTGGCGAAGGCGAAGACCGCCTTCCTCAAGGAGCTCTCGCTCCACGCGCACAAGTTCTACGGCGGCAAGATCGTCTCGATGCCCAAGGCTGGTATCTACGGCTTCAACTGGTTCAACGTCTGGTACACGCCCGGCGTCTCGGCGGTCTCCACCACCATCCGCGACGACCACGATTCCTCGTTCGAGCTGAGCAATCGCGGCAACCTGGTAGCGGTCGTCTCCGACTCGACCCGCGTGCTGGGCGACGGCGACTGCTCGCCCTCGGGCGGCCTCGGCGTCATGGAGGGCAAGGCCTTCCTCATGAAGTACCTCGGCGGGGTGGACGGCGTCGCCCTCTGCGTCAACAGCTACAACGCCGCCGGCAAGCACGACCCCGACAAGATCATCGACTTCGTGAAGATGGTCGAGCCGAGCTTCGGGGCCGTGAACCTGGAGGACATCTCCCAGCCGAACTGCTACAAGGTGCTCGACACGCTGCGCGAGGCGTGCGACATCCCGGTGTGGCACGACGACGCGCAGGGCACCGGCAGCGTGACGCTGGCCGGCCTGATCAACGCGCTGCGAATCGTGGACAAGCCCATCGACCAGGCGCGGATCGTGTTCTACGGCGCCGGCGCCTCGAACACGACGATTGCCCGGTTGATCCTGATGGCGGGCGCCGACCCGGCCCGGCTCGTGATGTTCGACACGAAGGGCGGCCTCCACAAGGGCCGCGACGACATCCAGGCCGACCCCGCGTTCTACCGCAAGTGGGAGCTCTGCGAGCAGACCAACCCGGACCGGATCAACGACATCGATCAGGCGGTGAAGGGCGCCGACGTGCTGATCGCCCTCAGCAAGCCCGGCCCCGAGACGGTGAAGGCGGGCTGGATCCGCTCGATGGCGAGCAAGGCGATCCTCTTTGCGTGCGCCAACCCGGTGCCCGAGATCTACCCGTACGCCGCCAAGGACGCCGGCGCCTACATCGTGGCCACCGGGCGCGGCGACTTCCCGAACCAGGTCAACAACTCGATGGGCTTCCCCGGGATCCTCAAGGGCGCGCTGCTCGTCCGGGCCCGCAAGATCACCGATGAGATGGCGATCGCGGCCGCCTACGCGGTGGCGAACTTCGCCCAGGAGAAGGGCATCCACCCCGACTACATCATGCCCACGATGGACGAGACGGAGGTCTTCGCCGAGGAGGCCGCCGACGTGGCCATGACGGCGATCAAGAACGGCGTGGCCCGCACCATCCTCGACCGTGAGACCGTCTACACTCGCACGCTCCACGACATCCAGGAGGCGCGCGACATGATCGGCACGCTCATGAAGGCCGACTTCATCAAGCCGCCCGACGCCTCCATGCTTCAGGCCGCCGTGGACAAGGCGGTCGCACTGGTGCGAGGCTAGCCGGCCGGCGCTCCTCGTCCTGTCCCTTCCCGACGCAACTCGATGGCGTGCGCCGCCGAAAAGCGGTGACGCCGTGCCGTACCGCGCCCGCGACACCGCGACCGTATCCCGCCGTTCGCAGTGGCGGCTCTCTTGCACCCCGCCTGAGGCGTGGCACACGGCAGATCAATACCGCGATCGGTGCTCGTGCTGCGCGCGCTCCAGCTCGGCGACCTCCTGTGCGCCGTGCCGGCGTTGCGCGCGATGCGTGCCGCGTGGCCGTCGGCGCGAATCGAGCTGGTGGGGTTGAGATGGGCTCGGGCCTTCGTCGATCGCTTCGACAGGTACCTCGACGGCTTCGTCGAGTTTCCCGGCTGGCCCGGCCTGCCCGAACGGGAGCCAGACCTCGGTGCCTGGCCGCCCTTCCTCGAGGCGCTGCGGTCTCGCCGCACCGCCCTGGCTCTCCAGATGCAGGGAAACGGCCGCATCACCAACGCGCTCCTCGCGCGCTTCGGCGCCGACGAGACGGCCGGCTTCGTCGCTCGCGGCGAGGCCGGCCCCGTGCCGGGCCTCTTTGTCGAGTACCCCGAGGACCGTCACGAGCTTCAGCGGCTGCTCGCGCTCACCGCGGCGCTCGGCGTCCCCTCCCGCGGCGAGCACCTCGAACTCCCGCTCACCGAACGCGACGAGCGCGAGTGGCAGGCGCTGCGTGCCGACCTGGGCCTGAAGCCCCAGGCCTACGCGTGCCTCCACCCGGGTGCGCGGGCCGAGGCGCGGCGCTGGCCACCCGAGCACTTCGCGCGGGTCGGCGAGGCGCTCCTTGCACGTGGAATGACGCGCGTGATCGTCACGGGTGACGGCGAGGAGGAGACGCGCCTGGCCGGGGCGGTGGTCGAGGCAATGGCGGGACGGGCGACGAGCGTTGCCGGCCGCCCGTCGCTCGGCGCGCTTGCCGCGCTCGTCCGCGACGCGCGGCTCATCGTCTGCAACGACACCGGCCTCTCGCACGTCGCGGCCGCCCTTCGCACGCCGAGCGTCGTCGTCTTCCGCATCACCGAGCCGCGGCGCTGGGCGCCGCTCGACCGGGTGCGCCACCGGGTCGTTGTCGACGGCCTGGGGGCCGTGGGCCGCGCGATTGCGGGCGCCGAGGCGCTGCTCGCCGGGGAGGCCCCGCATGCGGCCTGAGCGTGGGGGAGAGACGCGGCGGGTTCTCGCGGTGCGCCTCGACAACCTCGGGGACGTCGTGATGACCGGGCCGGCGATTCGCGCGCTGCGGGACCGCTGGCCCGACGCGTCGATCACGCTCCTGTCGTCCCCGGCAGGGGCCGCCGCCGCGCGGATGCTGCCGTGGATCGACGAGATCCTCCCGCACCGGGCGGTCTGGCAGGATGCGTCGAACGCGCTTCCCCTCGATCCATCCCGGGAGCAGGCGTTCATAGAGGCTCTGGCGGCCCGCCGCTTCGAGGCGGCCTTCATCTTCACCAGCTTCTCGCAGTCGCCGTGGCCGGCCGCGTACGCCTGCTACCTGGCCGGCATCCCGCTGCGAGCGGGTCACTCGCACGGCTTCGGCGGGAGCCTGCTCACCGTCCAGGTTCCGCCCATGCCCGATTCGTCGCACCAGGTGGATCGGAACGCGGCCGTTGTCGAGGCTGCGGGCATCGCCGTCGCCGACCGGCGCCTGGACGCGATCGCCCCGGCGGGCGCAAGGGAGTCGGCGCGGCGGGCGCTCGCGGCGATTGGCATCGGCAAAGGCGACCCGTTCGCGGTCGTGACGCCAGGGGCGAGCTGCACGGCGCGCCGCTACAGCCCCGCTCGCTTCGCGGAGGCTGCGTCGAGCCTGGCCGGGCTCCTGTCCTGCCCCGTGGTCATCACCGGCAGCCCGCGCGAAGCCGCACTTGTCGAGGAAGTGTGCCTGCGCGCGGCGTCGCCCGCCGTGCGGTTGCTCGGCAACGTGGACATCTGCGCGCTCGCCGCGGTTCTCGCCGGCGCGCGGCTGCTGGTCTGCAACAACTCGGGGCCCATGCACCTCGCCGACGCCGTCGGCTGCCCGATGGTCGTTCTGTTCTCGGGGACGGACCTCGAGGAGCAGTGGCGGCCGCGCTCGGCGCCCGCGATCCTGCTGCGCCGGCCGACGCCCTGCCGCCCCTGCTACCTCTTCGACTGCCGCCACCAGATGGAGTGCCTCGACGTGCCGCCCGCCGAGGTGGTGTCGGCGGGGCTGTCGCTCGCCGCGCCAACGGCTCGCACGGTGCCCGTTGCAGCGGGGGCGGAGTGACTGAGGCGACGATGAGAGTCCTGACCTGGCACGTGCACGGGAGCTACCTTTACTATCTCGCCCACGCTCCGCACGACTTCTACGTGCCGGTGAAGGAGGGGCGGCCCGAGGGGTACGGCGGGCGCGCCGACGGCTTCGACTGGCCGGCGAACCTGCACGAGGTGCCGGCCGACCGCGTCCGCGACATCGAGTTCGACTGCGTCCTCTTCCAGTCGAAACGCAACTACCTGGTGGACCAGCACGAGGTCCTCTCCGGAGCGCAGCGCCGCCTTCCGCGCGTCTACCTGGAGCACGACCCTCCTCGCGAGCACCCGACCGACACGCGACACGTCGTAGACGACCCGGAAGTGCTGCTCGTTCACGTGACGTGCTTCAACGAGCTGATGTGGGACGCGGGGCGCACGCCGACGCGCGTGATCGAGCACGGCGTGGTAGTGCCGGACGGGCTCGCGTATCGGGGCGACCTCGCCCGCGGGCTCGTGGTCGTCAACGGCCTCGCCTCCCGCGGGCGCCGGCTCGGGGCGGACGTGTTCGAGCGGGCGCGGCGCGAGGTGCCGCTCGACCTGGCCGGCATCGGGTCGGAAGGGATCGGCGGGCTCGGGGAGGTCGGCCACGCCGAGCTTCCGCGACTCGCGGTCAACTACCGCTTCTTCTTCAACCCAATCCGGTACACCAGCCTGGGCCTCGCGGTCTGCGAGGCGATGACGCT